>JAUWFF010000151.1 GCA_030607105.1 Filomicrobium sp. | reverse complement strand
AGGGCGAATTCCGGTACTGGCCTTGGCGGCGCTGCCTCGATGAGCTATTTCCCCTTGACGGACGATACCGGAACGATGTTTCTAACCGGTCTTTCCGCGTCGCATCATCGCGTGCCGTGCCGCCTTAGCTCAGTTGGTTAGAGCGCTAGATTGTGGATCTAGAGGTCGGTGGTTCGAGACCACCAGGCGGTACCAACAAAATCAATTAGTTAGAGATTTTTGCTCGAGCCGAGTGTTCAATATGAGCGGTGCGGGGTACGGACGGGGTACGCATCCGAGAGCGCTCGCCGACATTGATGAAGGACGCTGTTTGGATCCGCACTTTCGTATCGGGTAGGAGCTGGGACTCCCGTTCCTCGTTCTCTGTTTCACTTTGCTCGCTCAAGCCCGCGCGGTTAGCTCGGTGGTTCCATGCTCACCGGAGCGGTCCGTATATTCGGGCATCACCAGTCGCGCTGGCTCGACGATTGTGGTGACAGTCCCAAAGTTGCGTGCACCTTTTCATCGTCCCGTACGACGTATTTTCGTAACTCCCTGTTGAAGTTGCTGTCGACCCCAATTTCCGCAACGTATCTTCGTCCTCTAGAGTTGCTAAATTGATTGCGGATTGGCTTGCGCTCAGAAGCGGCATCATCGCGCTCTCGCGTCCTCAATCTTTGCTTAGGTTGTAACAAGGTTTCTAGCGCCACAGTTCGTGAGTGGGTACATGGAATCTCGGTGTCTCGGGATGTCGAACTTGCGGCGCTAATGGCCGGCACCGTTTGGAGCGGTGCCATATTCCCAGTAGCCGTAGTGACAAAGAATATCCCGTTGCGGAGGGTGTGTGTAATGGGGAGCTGGTGAAAGAGTTGTGGCTTGGGAATACGGAATCGACTAGGGAAGCTCCAGCCGGGCACTTGCGAGTTGCTGACATGCGGGAACTCGGTCGCTGCGCGGACTTGCGATGACGCAAGGCATCTGAGCAGGAGAGGGTGAAGCAAAGTAGAACGAAATTCATCGCGCCCTATGCAAGCGACTGCATTTGTCTTTCGAGGCGCGTGGTGGAACGTGCTGCGGACGTGATTAGGCATAATCGAAACACAAAAACCGCCGGATCATATGAACCCCTCTCAAAGCGACGCACTGCTCCCCGAAGTGCAAAATCTGACCCTGGAAGAGCTGAAGGCACTCGGTCAAAAGCTCGCCAAGCATTGCACAGATTACCGCGAAGCCAGCTTGAGACGAAGCCTGACTCAGCTTTTCACCACAATGGGGCTGTTTCTTTGCACCTTTGCACTCATGCTCTGGAGCCTTGATGTTTCCTACCTGCTCACCCTTGCTCTAGCCCTCCCCGCCGGCGGACTGCTCGTTCGTTTGTTTATCATCCAGCATGATTGCGGCCATGGATCCTTTTTTAAGTCCGCCGCGGCAAACGACTGGCTGGGGCGCATCCTCAGTCTATTTACCGCTACTCCGTATCATTTCTGGAAGCGGACACATGCGATCCATCACGCTAGCTGTGGAAATCTAGAAAAAAGAGGTACTGGCGACATCTCAACCCTCACAGTCAAGGAATACAGGGCTCTATCCCCCTTGTCCCGGCTGAAATACCGCCTCTACAGAAATCCAATCATCCTGTTTTTGATCGGCGCTCCCATTTATTTCACTATTCTCCAGCGTTTTCCCTTTGGGCACAGTCTGCCGGCTCATCAAATCTGGCGCAGCGTATTGGGGCTCGACCTTGCGCTCGTTTTCTTTCTCGGCGGATTGATCTACCTGTTTGGATTAGGGACATTCTTATCGCTCTATCTCCCCATTCTTATCGTCGCCTCTGCCGTTGGCGGCTGGCTGTTTTTCGTTCAGCACCAATATGAAGATGTCTACTGGGAGTGGGATGAGGAATGGAGCTTTCATCTAGCCGGCCTGTTGGGCAGCTCATACTATGTTCTGCCGAAAGCCATACAGTGGCTCACGGGCAGCATCGGTCTGCATCACATTCACCATCTCAATAGCCGGATTCCCAATTACCGGCTGCAGGAATGCCTCGAAGCCAGCCCCGAGCTATTGGAACTTCCGAAAAAACTACACTTTTTCGAAAGTCTCAAATGCATCCCTCTTGCCCTGTGGGACGAGGACAATAAAAAGCTGGTGACTTTTGCGGAAGCGAAAGCAATGGAAAGGCCAGTTTCTGAAGTTCCAGCACAACAAGAGCTGGTGTCACCATAGCAGTCAGGCGACTTGGCGTTCCTTGGTCCACAGGCGGTTGATGTCGGTGTACGGGAAGAACTCAACCCAGACATGCCAGAACAGACCGGCTTTGAAGTTTTCGACGCGCGCCAGCTTGCCTTGATCGCTCTCACCGAAGAAATCAATGCGGCTCACCGGTTGATCACCATCGTTGTAATAGGCGCCGATGCTTTCATAGATCGGGTCGTAAGCGACGACGATCTTGCGCCCGCCCACGGTGGCGGCGATGAGATTGCCCTGCGCCACGATGAAATCCTGCGTGTAGCAGACCGCGTCATCGTCAATGTTGATGCCCCACACGTAAGTCTTGTTGGGCAGACGGTTGTCATAGTGGGACATGTTGTCCATCACCGGGCATTCCTCGCGGTGCTGCTTTGCGATCCCCAGCGAGAAGGCCGCCTCGGTGACGAAATCAAGCAGGATTAGAAAAGGATTGGACGAGGGTTTGTTGAGGAAAACAGTGCCCTCCGGATAGGCTTTTTGAAATCCGCGAAAGCTCATGCGGAACGTCGGCCAGGGCGTCATTTTCGGCCCGTTCTTGCCGTCCCTTTCGCGCCACCCGTAGATGTGCTGGATCGGTTCGCCGGTGCCATTGTCGCGCAAGATCAGGTTGTTGCCATGCTGTGCCAGCACTTCGAGTTCAAGTTTGTCGCCCGCGATCTCCGGCCGGTAGCCGAGGCCCAGATTGGCCATGGCGCAGTAGGTCATGACCACGTTCTCGCCAGCGAGCCCTTCGTCGTTTCCAGCCAGGTGTGGCCGCATCAGCTGGTGGTCAGGATGCGCACGCGCCACACCGTCCTTTTCGATGACGACAACACTTTCGGCCGGATTGAGGTACTTCCGCGCCTCCTCGATTGAATAGAACTTGGCGCTGTCCATCTGGTTTCGAAGCCCGAGGTGCACCCAAATCCACGGAAAGCCGTACAGGATAATGACCAGGGCGAGTGCCAGCCAGAAAATCCACGCCGGACCGGCGCCAAAACCCAGATGTGCCACCGCCATGACGGCTGCTGCCGCGAGACCCGCGCCAATGAGTTGGTACTCGTGGCGGATGAACCGAACCATATTGGAGCGCTTCACCTTGAGGATCATTTGGCTGACATCGCCAAGATCGCGGAAATAGACGAAGCCGATGCCGATTGAAGCGGCAAAGCCGAGCCAGAAAAAGGCTGTTGCTAACATGTCGTGGGCCTCGGCGAGGGTGAGATGGACTTAAACATGAGGCCAATATGGAGTCGGGCGGCGGTCCGAGTCCATCGCCCTTCGTTTTCGCCTTCAACAGACTCAAAGCAAGATCGGTTCACCCTGCTCCTCGTTGACCCGTAGAGGTCCGAGGCAAATTGAACGGCTCACGAACCCATCGCGGTTTTCGGCGCCGCCATTGCGGAGGCCAAAACGGTTGAATTCGATCAAAGAAGCTCTTCTTCGTTGACCAGTGTCCACAAGGCTCTGGCAGAGCGGCAGCGCAGAAGACTTAGTCCGCTAGGCCGGCGTTCTCCAAGTCGCTCAACAGCTTGTCCCTATAACGCGGCGACATCGTGCGCCAAGAGGTCCTAAGCCTGGAAATCGAGAGCTTTGGCCTCAGCGCATGGACTTCATTGAGGGTGTCGCGAGCCTCCTCTGCCGAACTAGTATGGCGCTCAGGACAAGTAGTGCGTACGGGGCTAGAACATGCGAAGCCTCGGCCTGGCGCACCAGACGTTCCGCCTCCGCATAATTGTCAAGGAAGTACATGAGAAGACCCTTGAAAAAGATCTTTACGCGCAACCACGGCCCTTTGGGGCTGAGCCGCATCGACCGTTCGAGCGCGGGTAGAGCCTCATCGGCCCGCCCTCCCCAGAGCAATGTGAGCGCAAGGTTCAAATGACCGTCGGACGAACTGGGATTGACGGTAATCGACAATTGAGCTTCTTCGATCGCCTGATCATACTTGCCCTGGAACATGAAAACCCGGCTGAGTGCAACGTGCGCCAGGCCGTTGCCGTCATCAAGTTCGACGGCCTTGATTGCGTGCTTGTAAGCCGCCCGCAAGCTGTCTTCCATCCCATCCGGGTCGCCGGTTAAGAACCGGCGGACCTCCAGTAGCGCTAGCGCCGCCAGGTAGCCGGCGAAAGTCGGCGCAAGCCCGGCCAGCTCCAACAACTGCTGCTTGGCAATCTCCGCATCCTCTTCAGTCAGCTTGTAAAAATGCCACAAGGCCTTTTGGTAGCCTTCCCACAAGGTGACGTTACCGCCTTTCCTTTTGGCCTGTTCGCGCTCGGCGATTCTGAGCCGGGCATCGATGTTGGCGACGATCGCGGCCGCGATTTCCTCTTGCAGCTCGAAGATATCGTCGAGATGGCGGTCGAAGTGCTCGGTCCACAATTGCTTGTCCGGCTGCGCATCGGCCAGCTGTGCGGTTACCCGCACACGCTCTCCCGCCTTTCGCACGACACCCTCGACGACGTAGTGGACGCCCAGTTTCTTCCCGATCCGCTTAATGTCAACTGCCTGTCCCTTGTATGCGAAGCTGGAGCCGCGAGAGATCACCATCAACCAGTCGATACGTGACAGCGCCATGATGATTTCGTCGCTGATCCCGTCGGCGAAATACTCCTGCTCCCGATCGCCGCTCTGGTTCTC
>JAUWFF010000056.1 GCA_030607105.1 Filomicrobium sp. | reverse complement strand
AAACGCGTGACGATGACTTTAAGGCTATGCTCGGCAGCCGCGGTGTTGGCGGGATTATTGATAATAACCGCTCCGGTCGCCTTCGCAGGTCCGGTCGAGATTGGCGATGGCACCAAGGTTTCGGGCGCCGGAGCTGAGTTCGATGAATAAGAAGGCAAAATGCTTCTTGAGGAGTCCGGCGAGCCGACCTATCGCAGCCAAAAAGATGGGAAAATTGACTTACTCACCAACCGCCGCTTTCAGCGCTACCATTCTGAATGCCATGTTTGTCATGGCCCGGAGGGCGTAGGATCGACTTACGCACCCGCCCTAACCGATTCGCTTAAGACCATGAACTATGATGACTTCGTGGCTGTGGTCTCGAGTGGGCGCGTGGTCCAGACGCCAGGCGGCGCTGATTCCGTAATGCCAGCGCTGGGGGACAACAAGAACGTGATGTGCTATCTTGATGGTATTTACACCTACCTGAAAGGGCGGTCCGACGGGGTCATCCCGCGTGGTCGGCCTGCTGGCAAAGATCCGAAGCCGGCGGCACTCGGCGAGGCTGAGAATGACTGTCTTGCCGGCTAATCTACGCGCGGCGATCGCCACGGCGCTCGCTCTCACCGTTCTCGGCGGCGTTGCCGCCGAGGCGGCAGAAGGTACGCGTGCTGATCTGGTTAATCGACGCGTTCTTCGCGTCTGCGCAGATCCTGCTAACGTACCATTCTCCAGCGACGATCCGGCCAAGCCGGGTTTTGAAAATAAAATCGCAGAGTTAGTCGCGGAAGAATTGGGCGGTATCCCCGTCGAGTATACTTGGTTTCCGCAAGCCACCGGGTTCATTCGACGGACTCTTTTCGCGAAAGCCTGCGACCTCGTCATCGGCTATGCACAGGGCGATGAGATGGTCCTGAATACGAACCACTATTACCGTTCCGCCTACGCGCTTGTTTATAAGAAGGGCGGCGAACTCGACGGTGTTGTGCAGCTTTCTGATGATCGCCTGAAAGGAAAGCGGATTGGGGTTATTGCTGGAACTCCACCAGCAACCGTTCTCAATCGCGTCGGGCTCATGACCTCGGCCAGGCCATACCATCTGTTCGTTGATCGCCGGTACGATTCGCCGACCGAGACGATGCTGAAGGACCTTCGCGCGGGTGAGATCGATGTCGGCATTCTCTGGGGACCAAACGCAGGTTATTTCGCCAGCCAGGACGGCAAGGACGATTTAGCTGTCGTTCCGCTCTTGAAGGAGGGTCGCTATCCGCCGATGGCTTTCCGGATCACCATGGGTGTGCGCCAGGCTGATACCAGGTGGAAACGCGAACTCAACGATATCATCAAGACGCGGCAAGGTGAAATCGACCAGGTGCTTCTGGATTTCAAGGTCCCGATCATCGACGAGAATGATCAGCAAATTACGTCGGCGCGGACGTCGCAGTAGAACTGCACAACCTACCCGTGATATCGCCGAGCGGCGGCCGCTGGCCGGCCGCCGTCTCTGCAACAGCGTCAAACAACGTTCTTGCGTTCTTTCGGCAGCTTGAGTAAACGACAACTTCCCATTCTCCCGGCGTGCTCTCGGCTGTTTCTCCAAGAGCTCGAACCGCACCGGATACAAGGGCAGAAGACAGGTTCTCTGTTAGGGGCGCTTAGCTCAGCGGTAGAGCACTACCTTGACATGGTAGGGGTCACTGGTTCGATCCCAGTAGCGCCCACCACCTTTCCATTGAACCTGCAGCACTGAGTGCGTACCGCCGGCGTCAGGTTCGGGTCGCGGCGATCAGCGATTGGATCATTGTCTCGACTGGTCTCGGCTCGAAATAACCGAACTCCTGAAAACAGATCATTCCATTGCTATCAATGATAGCAATTTCGGGCGTGCCGCGCGTGCGGTAGCGGCGCATCGTCTCCGGCAGGCGCTGGCCGTCAGCATGTCGGTCGACACCGACCGGCAGGGCGATCCCCTTTTCTTTGATATAGCCCTTCAAGCGCCTGACCGTTTGATAGCTGTGCCCTTCAAAGACCGTATGGATCTTCACCAGCAACAGCTGGCCATCGGCGATGTTCTGCGTGAATTTCTGCTGCCAGTGTGTGAGGAGCGGGCCGGAGAATTGATTGCAGCCTGGGCACCAGAGCTGAAAGAAGTCGATCACGATGACTTTGCCGCGCAGGGAGTCGACGTTGCCCGGGTCCTGATTGATCCACTCGGTAATGTCCCAAGCCGGCGCCAGGCGGCCAACACGAGCTTCCTCTGCCAGGCAGCAAGGAGCCACGAGAGCGGTCACTGCAGCGGCGGCCGTTGACGACAAGAAACCACGCCGCGATGGCGACAAATACGCAATCATAACCAGCAAGCTCCACGTCGTTTGTGAAGCCACGCTGGTCAACGCCTCGATCACCAGCAAGGAATATGTTCGTGATCAGCAGCGTCTCGTCGCCTAGGACCCTCTGACAGTGCCTTGTCGTCGCGCTCTTGCCACTTGCTGAATATGTTCCTTGAAGGCCGGAAGCCTGTCGAGCAGGCGCAAAAAGTCATCGACCTCGAGTACCAGCAAGTCCGTCGAGCTCTCCGCTGTGACCGTCGCTGTTCGCGGCTCCTTCGAAAGCAGGGCCATTTCGCCGAAGAAGTCCCCTTCCGAAAGATGCACGGTGAGGGTGTCTGTCGAGACTTCGACGCTACCGCTTGCAATGAAGTACATGGCATCGCCGCGATCGCCCTGGCGCATCAGGGTCGTGCCCGGTGTGACGGTTCGGGCCCTCAGCATGCTAACGAGATCGGCGATCGCCGCGGCATCGAGTTTCGAGAACAGCGGTACACGGGCCACCATGGCGAACGTGATTACGAAATCGCGCCGCCGTATCTCCTCGTAAAAACCCCGCCCAATGATGGCCACCGGCAGGGCAAAGCAAAAAATGCCGAGCATCACTGTGATCGCAGCCACGATACGTCCGAGCGCAGTCACGGGCTCGGTTTCGCCACCGCCGATCTTCGCGAGCATCGCCGCCGCCCACCACATTGTTTTCGGCATATCGCCAAGGCGCTCCGGCTGCGCACGCCCTTCGATGGCCAGCATGACCGCCGCCGCGGCGAGCAGCACGCCACTCAGGATGATGACGCAGGCCATCAAAGCTCGACGCTCCGAAACAATGACACGGCCGATCGTGGCAATGGCGGGCGAATAGCGCGCGAGCTTCAAAAGGCGCACCAACCGAGTAAGCGGCATCAGCGCGCTGTGTGGGAATAAGACTTCGAGAACCCAGGGCACCAGCGCTAGCGCGTCGATAACCATCAGTGGGGTTGCCGCGAACCGCAGTCGAGCCATAAGCGGACCTTTACCACGCATCATGGGGTGTTCCGGCGCAACCCAAATCCGGGCGATGTACTCAATCGCAAAGACGATGACGCAGAGCCGGTCGAAAGCGTGAAGCGAAGCACCGTATTCGGCGGCGACCTCCGGCACAGATTGCGCAATCACGACGGCGACGTTGCTCACCACGAGGACGACAAGAAAACCATCGACTATGCGCGAGGCGAAATCGCGCCGGCGACCGTGTTCGAGGATCTCGAAAATGCGCTGGCGCAGTGTCGGCGCGCGCTCCGGTTTCGAGGTATCCATTATCATTCTCCGCAGCGACCCGGCGAAGTGAGACACTCCGGACTGGGCCGAACTCAGCCGAAACCATCAATCAAACCACGAAGGGCTAGGAAAAGGCGAACTACCCGCAAGCAGGTCGTGCAATTGATGACGTCGCAAATGCATATTGGACGCTTACGGGCGCGCCGCCCATACTCGGCTTGACGATTTTGCCACGATTTCATCCAGTTACGGCAGGAAACCGGACCGCGCGGCGCTTCTGGTATCTCAAGTATTCATGACTCAATGAACAGTCTCGGGCGAAGCCAAGCTGTGGTCAGTCGCTCTTATGTCGGCGACAAGAGTAACTTATTGCGCTATTGTTTACTAAAGTGGAAGGCGCAGTAGTCCATAAATGGATCAAATCGCGAGGGATTGAGGCGAAGGGGGGAACCTAGTTAGAAGGAGGTACCCCAAGTGCTTAACGCTAAACAATTGATCGACTGCAAGGGACATCAGGTCTTTACCGTTCGTCCTGCGCAGAGCGTCTATGAAGCGATCAGCCTTATGGCTGAGCAGAATGTTGGCTCTCTGCTCGTCATGAAGGAAAGCAAGCTGGTCGGCATCATCACCGAGCGGCATTACGCCAGAAACGTCATCCTCAAGGGCAAGGCCTCGCCAGACACGCCCGTCGGCGAGATCATGAGCCGCACCGTGGTGTGCGCTCGGCCAGAGCAAACCGTCGATGAGTGCATGGATCTGATGACCCGCAAACGCGTTCGGCATCTGCCGGTGCTGGAGCAGGGCAAGGTCATCGGGATAGTCTCCATCGGTGATATTGTGAAAGCGATCATCGACGACCAGAGCTTTGTCATTGAACAGCTGGAAAACTACATCGCCGGCGAGAAGCTGGTTCACTAACGCTCTTTGATCATAGCGGCCGCTCATTCTTCAAGGACGGGCGTGCCGCTCTTCGTTTTTGGTGTCGCCGGCGAACCCGCTTACGGCAAAGAGCGGCCGGTCACGGACTATCCTCTTCGGCGGGCGGCAGATCACCCAGTGGACCAAGAAGTGCACGGTCGCGGTCGAATAGCGCCGAGCTTTGCGCGTAGAGCACCAGCAGGCGTGCAAGGCTGGTTAGCGAATCCAGGTGCACGCGCTCATAGCCGTGTGAAGCATCAAGTCCAAAGCAGACCAGAGCCGTACGGATGTCATTGCCCGCTTCTAGAGCCGCCGCTGCATCACTTCGGTAATGGTTGAAGACATCACGGCTGTGCTCGATGTCGTAGTCCTTGCAAAGCCGAAGCAGGCTTCGCGTCAGGTGCCAGTCGAACGGGCCGGTAGAGTCCTGCATCGCAATCGTGACACCGTAATCGCAGGTGTACTGCACGGATGCGATTGTGCCGTTGTCGACCGACAGCATTTCGGCGACATCGCCATGCAGGATGTGCGAAGCGCCAACGCCGACTTCCTCGGAAATCGTAAACAGCAGGTGGCAGTCCAAAGGAAGCTGCACATCGTTATTCCGCAAAGCCTTCGCTGCCGCCAGAACAGCCGCCACACCGGCCTTGTCGTCGAGATGGCGCGACGTAATAAAGCCGGTGTCGGAGAACACGGGTTCGGCGTGTACCGCGACGATATCCCCGACGTGGATGCCGAGCGCGCGGATGTCATCCTCGCTGGACACGCGCGCATCGAGCCGCAGCTCTAGGTTGGACCACGCCGCTGGCTGCGTATCGATCTCGTCGCCATAAGTGTGACCAGAGGCTTTCAGCGGCAGAATCGTGCCAGTCGTCCGTACGTCTTCGTCGGAGAATACTGTCACGCGCGCGCCTTCGGCGAACCGCGCCGACCAGTGGCCGATCGGCGAGAGCTTCGGCCAGTCGTTAGCGGCGTGAAAACCCTTGATGATGGCGCCGAGCGTATCTACGTGGGAAACGATGGCGCGATCGGGCGTTTCCTGGCGGCCTTTGAGGTCGGCGCGTATTGCACCAAGGCGGGTCAACTCGAACGGGATCGAAAGTCGCTCCAACTCGTGACAGACATAGCCAACCGCTTGATCGGTCATCCCCGTCGGGCTCGGGATCTCCAGAAGGTCTTTCAGAATTCGGCACAGATAGTCGGAATCAATCTCGAGGTCTCGCATGTGATCCCACCGTTGGTTCACCTCAGGCATTGGTGGGGCCACTAGCACTTGTTCGCGTTTCCGGAAACAGCAGATCCATGAATTTCTCAGCCGTCGGCGCTGGCTCGTGGTTTGCCAGCCCGGGCCGCTCGTTCGCCTCGATGAAACGGTACTGGGACTTGTTCGGTGCCTTGACGATCAAATCGAGACCTACAACCGGCATATTGAGCACGCGTGCGGCCTCGCAAGCTGCATGCGCAAGTTTAGGATGAAGTTCGCTTGTGACATCCAGCATTGTGCCACCGGTGTGAAGATTAGCTGTCTTGCGCACCTCCAATTCTGTGTCCGCGGGCAGAATGTCGAGAAGCTGGAATCCAGCGCTGAGAACCGCACGCTCGGTCTCTTCGTCCAGAGGGATCATGCTCTCACCGCGTGTGGCGGCGGCCCGGCGACGCGACTGTTTATCGATGAGCTCTATTATGGTGTACACACCATCACCCACGATGGCCGCCGGCTTCCGGATCGCCGCGGCGACGACCTCGCCACCGATCACAATAATACGCAGATCGCGCCCGCTGACGAATTCTTCAACCAGGACCTGATCACACAACTCGCGTGACTTCTTGACGGCGGCGAGGACCTTCTTCTTCGTCGTCAGGTCGACGAAGACACCACGGCCCTGCTCGCCCCTGGCCGGTTTGACAACGATCCGCTCGTGCGTCTTGAGAAAAACCAGCGCGTCTTCATCCTTGGACACGATAGCCTGCGCCGGAACTTTGAGGCCGGCCTTAGCCAGCAGGCGGTGCGTAAGCGTTTTGTCATCGCACCGGCTCATCGCCACCGCGCTTGTCAGGTCCGAAAGCGACTCGCGGCAGCTAATCAGCCGGCCACCTAGCGACAAAGTGAAAAGCCCGGCAGCCCGGTCCTCGAGCTCGACGGTAACCCCGCGCCGCCGCGCCTCATCGACAATGATCTGGGCGTATGGATTGAGGCTGCCCTTCGAGACGGGGCCGATATAAAGCTTCTCGTTGACCGGGTTCTTCTTCTTGACGCAGTAGACCGGGATCTGAGCGAATCCGAGTTTGGTGTAGAGCGCGATCGCCTCGCGGTTATCGTGGATCACGGAAAGGTCCATGAAGCTGCGGCCGGCCTGCTGAAAGAGGTAGGCCAAGGCCTCGACCAGCTTGCGGCCGACACCTGGCAGCTTGGCCTGCGTATCGACCGCCAGCGCCCATAGGCTGGTGCCATTGTCGGGGTCGGCGAACGCAGCCTTGTGGTCGACGCCCATCACGACACCGAGGATT
>JAUWFF010000247.1 GCA_030607105.1 Filomicrobium sp. | reverse complement strand
CGGCAGACCCGCGCCGTGAAGGCGTGGCGAGGGGCGGATGAAAGTGCAGGGACCAGTTGGCAGGCCTTAGCGAATTCCTTTCCGGGGCGGAGCAACGCCCCATTACCGTAGCCGGGGCCGGTGCTTACGGTCTGTGGCAGGCGTGGCATCTGGCTCGCGGCGGTTGCCGCGTACGACTTGTCGACAGTTCGCCGGACCCGCTTGCGACCTCAGCTAGCAGCTGTGCTGGCACGATGCTGTCTCCTTACTGCGAGGCGGAAGCATCGGCGCAGGTCGTGCTGGACCATGGCCTGCAAGCCTTGGAGCTTTGGCGGCAGTATTATCCAGGAGTCATTAGCGCGGGCACGCTTGTCGTCGCCAGCGCACGCGACCGCAGCGAACTGGAACACTTTGCGCGAATGACGGAAGGTCATGAGGCCTGCGATGCCAAGCGTATTGGTGCGTTGGAGCCCGACCTTGGCGGGCGCTTTCCCGGCGGACTGCATTATCCCGACGAAGCGCACATGGTGACGCCCGATGTCCTTGCGTTCCTACTCGCTGAAGCCCGAAAAGCCGGTGCCGAAGTGCTGCTTGGCGTTCAACTGGGCGAGTTTCAAGAAAAGGTGGCTCAGGAAAACGGCGTGCTAATCGATTGCCGCGGCATGGGGGCTCGTCAGTTGCTTGCGAGGTTGCGCGGGGTGCGCGGCGAGCGAGTTATCGTGCGTACACTTGAAGTGTCGCTGAAGCGACCGATTCGGCTATTGCATCCGCGTCATCCCATTTACGTCGTGCCCTGGAGCGAGGGGCAATTCATGGTCGGTGCGACCGTCATCGAAAGCGAGGACGATGGCCCGGTGAGCGTGCGTTCGATGCTGGAGTTGCTTGGCACGGCCTACACTTTGCACCCTGCTTTTGCAGAGGCGGAGATCATCGAATCAGGTTCGGGCGTTCGTCCGGCCTTCGATGATAACGTGCCGAAGGTGATCGTTTGCCCGCAGCAACGCCGTATTCATGTCAATGGGGCGTATCGGCACGGTTACCTGCTTGCACCCGTGTTGGCCCGGTGCGTTTCAGGACTTTTGGAGGGCTCATTGTCCGAACATCCCCTGATGGAATTCATCGAGCCCGACAGCCCGCCTTTGCGGCAAACCGGCGAAGTGATATAGGGCAGAGCCTGTTTCGCGCCACAGCTTGCTTGAATCCGCGGTAAGCGCGCTCAGAGTGTATCTGTCAACACCTGGAGGTCCGCTATGGCTCTGAGCCTTGTCTCAGGCGATCATGGAATTGCACTTACCTTCGATGATGTGCTGCTCGTGCCGGGCGCCTCGGAGATCATGCCCGGAGAGGCCGACGTCGCCTCGAAGGTCACAAAAACGATTTCGCTCAAAATACCGGTCCTGTCCTCGGCGATGGATACGGTCACAGAGGCGAGGCTGGCGATTGCCGTCGCGCAGGCCGGCGGCATTGGCGTGCTGCATCGCAATCTGGAACCCGAGGAGCAGGCGCGGCACGTGGCGACCGTCAAGAAGTATGAGTCAGGGATCGTGCTTGATCCGGTCACCATAGAGCCTGACGCAACGCTCGCAGAAGCGCTTGAGCTGATGCAATCGTATCAGATTTCGGGCGTTCCCGTGATCCAGAAGAAGAACAGCGCGGACCCCAAGGGGCGCCTGCTCGGCATAGTAACCAACCGCGATGTCCGGTTTGCTTCAAACCTAGAGCAGCCAGTCTGTGAGCTGATGACCAAGGACCAGCTGGTCACCGTCAAGCGGTCCGTCAGCCAGGAAGAAGCGCGTCGGCTGCTGCATAAGCACAGAATTGAAAAGCTGCTTGTGGTCGATGATGAGTATCATTGCGTTGGGCTCATTACCGTGAAGGATATCGAGAAGGCGCAGAAGCATCCCAGTGCATGCAAGGACGAGGCCGGCCGGCTGCGCGTTGCCGCTGCGACCAGCGTCGGCGATGACGGTTTCCGGCGCGCAGAATTGCTCATGGACGCAGGTTGCGATCTGATCGTCGTCGATACCGCGCATGGCCATTCGAGTCGCGTTTTGGAGATGGTCTCGCGTATCAAGAAACAATCAAACAGCGTGCAAGTGATCGCTGGAAATGTCGCCACGGGCGAAGCTACGGCTGCATTGATTGATGTTGGCGCTGACGCGGTCAAGGTGGGTATCGGACCAGGGTCGATCTGCACGACCAGGATTGTCGCCGGTGTCGGGATGCCGCAACTCACCGCGATTTCCGAGTGCGCGAAGGTGGCCCAAAAGCACGAAGTCCCAGTAATCGCTGACGGTGGGATTAAGTTTTCGGGTGATATCGTGAAGGCGCTGGCGGCTGGAGCGCAGTGCGTCATGATCGGGTCGCTCCTGGCGGGCACCGACGAGGCCCCGGGTGACACTTACCTGTATCAGGGCCGAACCTATAAATCCTACCGTGGCATGGGCTCTGTTGGAGCAATGGCGCGTGGTTCGGCGGACCGTTATTTCCAAGCCGAGGTCCGCGATACGCTGAAGCTGGTGCCGGAGGGTATAGAAGGGCAGGTTCCCTATAAGGGACCCGCCGATAGCGTGCTGCATCAGCTGGTTGGCGGGTTGCGGGCCGGTATGGGTTACGTCGGAGCGAAAACCCTTGAGGAGTTGCAGACGCGAGCAAGGTTCGTGCGCATTTCGCCGGCGGCGATGCGCGAGAGCCATGCGCATGGAGTGTCGATCACGCGCGAGAGTCCGAACTATCCGGGGCTTGGCTAAGTGATCCTTGCGGTCTGAGGATCGGGTCTTCGATGCGCGTTTCCCAGTTTCTGATTGTCGTGCCGGTGCTGGTCCAGGTGATGCTGACCATGGTGTTGTTCGTGCCGCACTGGCGCAAGCGGCCAGGAGGCGGTTTGGGCGCTTCGTCGGGCGGCCGCTTTACGGACCTCTACCGGGCGCAGTTCGAGCTCCCCGTTCTGTTCTACGCGGCCGCGCTTTTCGCCTATGCAATGCGGCTGGTCGATCAGTGGATTTTGTTTCTTGCTGTGTTGTTCATGCTTGCTCAGATCGTGGACGCGGTGAGCGCGCTGGCGCTTGGTAATCGCGTTGCGCGGAGCGTAGCGGTTTGCGTTGCGGCCTTGGCGGCGCTCGGGATGTGGATAAAAATCGCGGCGCATTTTGCCGTTGCGGGATTCTAGGAAAATCAATGAGACCAGGAGCGAGGATCAGGGCCGCTATCGAGGTTCTGGAGGATATCGCAGGGCGGCATCGTCCAGCGGCGACAGCGCTTGGTGATTGGGGCCGAATGCACCGATTTGCGGGATCGGGTGACCGGGCGGCCATTGGCACGCTGGTCTTCGATGCTCTGCGGCATCGGAACTCTTTCGCGTGGCGCATGGGTTCTGATGCCCCTCGCGCGTTGGCTGTTGCTGCTGCTCCTGGCGCGCTTGGGATCTCCGGCGAAGAACTCGAGGGGTTGGCGGACGGGTCCGAATACGGCATCGCGCCGCTTTCAAGCGAGGAGACCGCAGGGCTTGCGCGAAGTGTGCCGGAAGATGCGCCGCTTTACATCGCCGCCGACATTCCTGAGTGGCTCGCCGCTTCGTTCGAAGAGGCGTTCGGGGACCGCGCGGTTGCCGAAGGCCGGGCTCTGAGTGAGCGGGCGCCCATAGATCTTCGGGTCAACGGCTTGAAGGCAACTCGCGAAAAGGTGCTCCGGGCACTTTCAAGATTTGCCCCGGAACCCACGTCGTTGTCACCGCTTGGCGTGCGTATCGCTGCGCCCTTGGGAGGCGGCAAGGCACCCAACGTCGAAGCGGATGGCGCGCACGGAAAAGGCTG
>JAUWFF010000106.1 GCA_030607105.1 Filomicrobium sp. | reverse complement strand
AACTTTCGCTTCATCATCGGTCTGGCCGGCGGATCTCTCACCAGATGCGCCAGGACTTCTATTGATTGGTGGTGGGAGCACTTCAACAAGCATATGGGCCGGAGCAACGTTTTGTCCGTCCCGGTCGTTTAGTGGCAAGACATTCTAGTTCTTGGAATTGGATTTCGTTGGGTTCAATTCCAAACCCAGGGCAACTTGCTCCGTGTTTTAACTCGGATCGTTCGCTTCAAGGCATTCGCTCTCCGCTCGCGTCTAGCAGAGGGGGCAGAAACTGCTTTTGGCAACAACAACACATCAGTGAGAACGCCCGATGACCCTAGTACTTCAAAACAAGAAAGCCCTGATTACCGGAGCAACGACCGGTATCGGTTATGCTTCTGCCAAGGCTATCGTCGACGAAGGAGCCGAAGTGATCATCACGGGGCAGAATGGGGAAAGGGTGAAGGCAGCGGTTGCGGGTCTCGGTCCCAAAGCATTTGGCGTGACCGCCGCTTCACAGGACGCTGATACGCCAGCGCGCATCGCGCAAGCAGTTGAGGACCGCTTTGGATCGTTGGACGTCTTGTTCGCTAACGCCGGCGTCTGCCGGCTTTCCCCTCTTGGACAGATCGATGCACACGCGCTGGCGCAGCAGATGGCCACAAACGTCACTGGGCCACTGTTAATGGTTCAGGCTTTGCTACCGCTCTTTAACCGTGGTGCGAGTGTCTTCTTCACGACATCGAACTTGGACCGGATGGGTGTGCCGGGAATGGCGATCTACTCGGCGACCAAAGCCGCGCTGCGATCGCTCGCCCGCACGCTGGCGGCAGAACTGGCTGACCAAGGGGTTCGCGTGAACACGATCGCGCCGGGGCCTATCGAGACAGCAATACTGGGAAAAACTGGCCTCGGCAAAGAGGACCTGGACAACATGACTGCGGATATTAGATCTGCGGTCCCGCTGGGTCGGTTTGGCAAGCCTGAAGAGATAGCCGGTGCCGCAGTTTTTCTGGCATCGGATGCGTCGAGCTTCATGCTCGGTGAAGAAATTACTATCGATGGCGGCCGCTGCAATCTCTAATAGCCCTTGCCGGTTACTCTCCGGCCGTTTGAACTGTCATGTCGATGCAACCGCCTCTCGGGCTTCCACACAGCGATAGCTGGAACCGCGATCTCCAGCGTTTCGCTTCGAATGCTATGCTGCGGCGGCGTGCTCCATACGACGCGTATCGATTATCAGCTCTCGGCCATGGCGTGGTCGCTTGAAGACTATAATGCAATCTGGCACGGTTTCGTCGTATGTGGTTCCAGCTGCCGCTGCGTTGCGGCAACGGTTGCAGTTGGCTTTGCTCAATATGACAGAGCTCCATAACGCCGCTTCGGCGGTACTTGACCCCATGAGATTGATGGTTCTCCTGATACTGGTAGTGGCGATGGCGGGTGATCACAGCCGTGCTGAGGATGTGCCCGGCGATTTTGTGGACGTGACCAAGTTCGTCCCCGATGTGCTGGTCGAAGCCCGCTACGCCGGCTACTACAATTTCATCGGAAGGCCGATCAAGGGGTACGAGGCAGCGCGCTGTCTGTTGACACGGCCCGCCGCCGAAGCCCTGGCTCGCGTGCAGAATGATCTCAAGCCATTCGGTTTTGGTCTCAAGGTCTTTGACTGCTATCGCCCCGCGCGCGCGGTTGCGGACTTTGTAGCCTGGGCGGGCGACACAGCCGATACTCGAATGTAGGAAGAGTTCTATCCAGGTCTAAACAAGGACCAGCTGTTTGCCAAAGGGTACATCGCCGAGCGCTCAAGCCACACGCGCGGCTCGACCGTAGATTTAACCTTGATCACCCTACCGGCTCGGATCGAGGTCTATATGGGGACGAGGTTTGATTACTTTTCCAAGCGATCGTGGCCGGACGACCCTGAACAGCCCGTCGAGGCGCGTGCCAACCGGCTTCTGCTCGCAAGCCTCATGAAGCTCCATGGCTTCCAGCCCTACCCTTATGAGTGGTGGCACTTCACGCTGCAAAATGAGCCCTACCCGGATACCTATTTCGACTTCCCGATAAGATAGCGGTCGATCTAGAGTAGCCGCGATTGGACTGAGGGCCTCCAGGAAAGAGCGCTCCTCCAAGGGCTTTTCGGTTCGCCCAAAAAAGCACGCAAGACTAGACGGCAGATTCATCCGGCCGCCGCGGGGACGGCCGGTCACTGAGCGCAGGCTGTTCAGTTCGGACCTTTAAGTCTTCCGCAGGTTCTGGAGTTTAGTTGTCGAACTCTTCTGAGAGGTTCTCTCAGAACCCCGCTTTGCACGCCTTCGCATACACTCCGAGCCAGGCGGGGCAAAGCGGGCTGCTCAACTCCACTCATACATCCAGTTCAGCAAAGCCAGAAGAAAGAGTGCAATACCGATCGCAGATAATATGTAGTGCCTCTTCCGCATTCTTTGTTTCCTTCGTATCAATGTACGCAGACAGCCGCCAAGCTCGACTAATCTCATCCGTTCCAAGTCTGCACGGAGCGATCAATGACCCAAGCAGAATTAGAAAACTTACTAATGGCGCTTCCGGCACGTACCACCTTGTTCGTTCCTACTGACGTTGCTGATGCTCTGTCCGGGAACAGGGACGCGGGAATAGTCATGGACGAGTTGGCCGAGAAATCCAATTGCGATCTTGGCGTTGGGCAGTCATTCGCAAGTCTGCCGGAGCCGGCTGAAGATGGGTTCACATTTCGCAAGCGGCCCACTTGAAATTGATGCATCCGAATCTTTGCCGTTGGAAGGTTCTGGGGCCCCGATTTCGATACAGCTTCACACAAGGACAACGGCATCCATCACGGCGACGTAGTGACAGGCGGAACCGCACACAACGAAACCATGCCAGATCGCATTGTGGTACTTGAGGCTCTGCCAAAGATGAAACACGACACCGGTCGTATAGAGAATTCCGCCGATGGAAAGCATCGTGAGCGTGAGCGAGGAGACGGATGCGATGAGCGGGCTCAAGACCAGCAGTGCCGCCCAGCCCTGCGCGAGGTAGAGCACGTAAGACGTCTTCATCAGTCGTTCTGGGAAAAGGAGTTTGAGTATCAGGCCGAACGCAGCAACGGACCATACCAGTGTGAGTAGGCTGCCTCCGGCCCAACCGCCTATTTTTACAGCAGCGAACGGAGTGTAGGTCGCAGCGATCTTGACGTAGATCGCAGCGTGATCGGCGCGCCTCAGGATATCTTTGATGCCGTGATTGCTGACCATGTTGTAAGCCGCGGAGCAGACAAACACCGCCACAACTCCGATGCTGTAAACTGCTAAGCTCACAGCCGAACTCGTTGGCAGCGTACCAATGGCCATCGCAAGCATAACCGCGACTGCAACAGCGCTTCCGGCAACGCCTAAGACATGGACACAGAAATCGGCAGAGCGTTCACCGCTAGTGTACTGAGGGAATGGCAAGCTCATGATCTATGCCCCCTGACCAGGGCGCCTGCAGCATGCGAATTGCCTTTTCCGGCAAAGAAACCCAAGTAACAAACTCCTCCTCTACGGGGTCAAATCCGCTCGGAGCCGCTCAAAATCGAAACGAACGCTATTCGATCCGCTCAACTTTGGCGGCCATGTCTGGTATCAGGCGCACACGGTACTTTTCCGACTTGCACTGTAACAGCCAGACGGCTTCGTTGGGTTTTGACAGTTTGTGATCAGCCTTGGCCTTGACGGGGTCTTTGCAGGTAAACCCCTGGCTGCGAATTTGTGCGGCTATGATCCCACCCGGCTGTTCTGCCTCGTCGGCAGCGATGGCGGCACCTTGGTAAAAACCGTTAAAAATCCAGGGAGTACAGGTTGTTGCCATCAAAGCCGCAGCAACTAGTGCCGTCGATTTCATGCAGTAAGGCATTGTGAGATCTTCCTTCGCTTTAGTCCCAACGGTGACCTTAGCGTAGTACCGACAGCTGCCGCTCGGAAGAGGAAACCTCGCTTTGGTCAATTCGTTGACAATCCCAATGAGATTAGCGGCGTGACGAGTGGGCCGACCAGACCTTGGTCTCGTCGGCCCGGCATGCTGATTTCGCGTCCAGGAACGGACTGTTTCGCCGCCAGCCGGCAGACCGGCTTACTTCTTCACAAACCGGGCCTGGATCGCATGGCCGCCGGCGTCTTTGCCGCTGATCGCGATTTTGGCACCTGCAGGCGGTGCGGCATCCAGTTTGGCAACCAGCGCACCACCGTCGATCGTCAAAGGCAGCATCTTTGTTCCGGCATCGCTTTGAATGATCACCTTGAATGAACTTCCGGCAAGGTCCAACGAATTGTCGCCTTCTGTGAGATGAAACACCAGACGCGCGCCATCGACCACCATCTCCACGCCATGGTGGTCTTCGAGTTCAACAAACTGGCCGCCGTGCCGGGCACCATGCCCGTCGTGCCCTTGATCATCGCGCGCCATGACCGAAGCGGCACCAAATGCGAGAACTGCCGACGCCAGCGCGAGGATGATAGGATTGGGTTTCATGAACTGATCTCCGATCTTGAGGTTGGACGTTAGAATGCTTCTGCTGGGGCGGTCTCGACGAGCGGCTTGGCATCGCGTTCTTCCATGATCCGCTCCAAGGGTTTCCGGCCAAATTTCAAGAAAAGCAGTGGCGTCAGGACCGCATCGATCAAGGTCGCCGAGATGAGTCCGCCGAAGATCGTTACCGCCAGCGGATGCAGAATTTCGCGGCCTGGCTCATCAGCCGCGATCATCAGCGGCACCAAAGCCAGCCCCGCCGACAATGCTGTCATCAGCACCGGCGTCAGCCGCTCCAGAGTGCCGCGGATGACAAGTCGTTCGCCAAACGTCTCGCCCTCATAGAGCGCCAAATTGATGTAATGGCTGATCTTCAAGATGCCGTTGCGCGCGGAGATGCCGGCAAGCGTGATGAAGCCAATCAGGCTAGCAACCGAGAACGGCAGACCGGCCAGCCAGAGCGCGGCAACGCTGCCGATGATCCCGAGCGGAATGTTGGTCAGAACGATCGCCGCCAGCATCGGCGAATGATAGCGGCTATAAAGGACAAGAAAGATCATCGCCAGAGAAATGAGCGACAACAGCCCGATCGTGCGGGTTGCTTCTTCTTGAGCCAGGAACTGCCCCTCAAGGCGTACAACGTAGCCCGCCGGCATTTCGGTCGACTCGATCAACCCGCGTATATCGGCAACGATGGCGGCCATGTCGCGCTTGCCGTCCTCGTTCGCAGAGACAACGATTCGGCGCTGCTGGTTTTCCCGAAGGATCTGGTTTGGTCCCTCCGTTTCCTTGATCGAAGCAAGTCGGTTCAAGGGCACATAGCCCGACGGCGTCGAAACAAGGGCCGTGCCGAGACCAGTGGTCGAACGGTCGACATCGGACAAGCGCGTTACAACATCGAAACGTCGATTGCCCTCGACGATCTGCGACACCGTCCTGCCGTTTGTCAGGTCCGCGAGTGTCGTCGTCAGTGCCGGCGGTGTAACACCATAAAGTGCCGCGCGCTCGTAGTCCGGGACGATTTGGAGCTGCGGGATCAGAACTTGTTTTTCAACCTGCAGGTCGACGAGCCCCGGCACGTTTGCAAGCCGGGCCCGCATGTCGACGGCAATCGTTCGCAGCCTGTCGAGATCCTCGCCGAAGACCTTGAGGGCAATCTGCGCCCTCACACCTGACAGCATGTGATCCAGTCGGTGGCTGATCGGCTGGCCGATGTTGAC
>JAUWFF010000070.1 GCA_030607105.1 Filomicrobium sp. | reverse complement strand
CATGCCGGTGCCAGCGGGCATTAGTGCCAGGCAGTGAGCGCCGGGCATTCGCGCCAGCGCTTCCGCAGGTTGATACCCTGCGGGCGCGGGCCGGCGAGCAGATGTGCCCTTCCTCACGACAAGGCAGACTACCAGGGCCGGTGGGCTGCAGATGCCTTCATAATACTCTGAGTTGATTAGTGACCCGTGATGGGCGGCTGACGTTCTCTATTTCCTTCCAGCACCGAATAGGAAGCTCAGCTATTCACCCCGCGGTTGTGTGTGGGGTTTGTTGAACCTGCATTTGCGGAGGTGGCTCAGGGCCCTTGATGGCGCCTACAACGTCGCCGCCGATGGAGACTGAGAGCTTTCCGTAGGACAGTTCACGGACGACGCGGCCGGTTGACCTGACGTCCAGCAGTTGCTCGACAATGACTTCCCGGTCGACCCTGCCATGTACTTCGGTGTGTCCGGCATGGAGACCGTCTCGAACGGAACCTCTTTCCCAAACAACCATGCTGTCAGCGACTAGAAATCCTTCGAGATGGCCTTGGGTCTCAACCTTCGAGCCGTTACAACTCGGCTGCGTTGCCGTCGCTTCCTGGAGTTTCCCTCTCCGGCTTTTGTAGCACTAGAGCCGCGCTTTGCTGTGGCCGTCGATTGCCGAAACCTAACATGTGTGCGCCACGCCGCTTGTCACATGCTTGAAGCAATGATGTGCCGCCGCGCCTCGCGCTAATCCCACGAAAAGCCGATGGAGGCCTCCGGCATGACCATGATTGTCGGTGTCGATGGGAGCTTGTCGGCGGAGACGACGACGGTCGACTTTTCGGTGTCGTGGAGCGCGAATTTGGTTCCCATCCTCTGCAAGAAGGCGGCTAGCGAAGTTGGCCCGAAGGCGTGCATGGGAATAATCAGGCGGGCTTTCAAAACCTTTAGGGTTCTAACCATGCTTTCGTGATCCAGTGTCATGCTGCCATCGACGGGAGCCATGACGATGTCGAGTTGTCCAATGTGTGCCAGATCCTCAGGAGCCAACTCGTGATGCAGGTGGCCCAGGTGGCCGATGCAAAGACCGGCCACTTCAAAAATGAATATGGAGTTGCCGTCCTTTTCCCGCTCGCCGATCCAGTTGCGAATGTCGGTGGGCACGTTGCGGATCAAAAAATCTCCGACCTTTAGATTGTGGCGGGCCGGGCCACCCGCTGGATTCCAGCCGCGAAGGACGTGCTTGATTTTCGGGTTGGGGAGGTAGGTGAAGTGCGTTTCATGCGCGTGGTTCATTGTAACGACGTCAGGTAAGGGACCGGCACCGGCGAAGCCTGCGTAATCGGTGGCGATGGTCGTTCCATCGGCGGACTCAATGCGGAATGTAGCGTGGGTGACATAGGTGATCTGGACTTCATTCTTCGACAGCGTCGCGGGCCGGTAGCCGACTGGGATTGCGCCGGGCGGTGTGCCAGCCATCGCCAAGCAGCGACTTCCGTCAGCTGCGTTCGACGGCACGGCGGAGGCTGAAAGCCCCACCACAATCAGCAGTCTCAAGATCGGTCGAGTGGACAACAGGGAGTAAAGGGAGACCATCCGGCAATCCTCGTCGTTGACGACCCATGATGGAGGCAACTGCATTCAAAGGTGGCGGCCGGTGGACAAGAAATCAATCGGTTGAGCTGTGGCTATGTCGGCGGGCGTGGCTTGGCGCGCCGGGTGGCTTGCGCATTTGCCGGGTCATCAGGCCAAACGTGCTTGGGATACCGGCCCTTCATATCGGCTTTGACGGCTGACCAGGAGCCGGACCAGAAACCTGGTAGGTCCTTTGTGATCTGGATCGGGCGTCCGGCTGGCGACAGCAGATACAAGGTGAGCGGAAGCCGGTTGCCGGCGATCGCCGGATGCCGCTTGAGTCCAAACAGCTCCTGAACGCGGATGTGAAGCGCGGGTGCGCCATCGCCCTCGTAGTCAATCAGGTGGCGCTGACCGGTCGGCGCAAGGTAGTGAGTGGGAGCGGCGTCATCGAGCTGCTGCTTGAGTTGCCAGGGGATAAGGGCCGTGAGTGCGGTATTGAGATCGTCGGATGTTACCTCGGCGGCTGTTGTCTTGCCTTCGATGAAAGGTGCCAGCCATTTCGTCACCGTCGCTGTGAGGGCGCGGTCAGAAAGATCGGGAAAATCGGACTGACCGGCAGCGCTTAGAAAGTGAACACGCGCGCGCAACTGTTGCTGCGATTTGCTCCAAGGTAGTTGATCGATTCCGAGCCGCGCGAGCCCATTGGCAAGGATTTGCGCATGTCCGGCTGCGACCGCTTTCTCCAGGGGTAGCGGCTTTGAAGCCAGCACGATGGCGCCAAGACGCGTTATGCGGCTTGCCCTAAGGCTTTTCGATCCGGGATCAAACCCGGTTTCGCTGATGTGCTCGATGCGTTGGCCGGCGATTAGGTGGAGATCGTGCTCGCTCAACGAGGTTGCTGAGAGAATTCGGGTGGAGGCCGCGGCTCCCTGCAGTTCGGCGACAACCAGAAACGGCGCGCGGGCGAGTGTTTCTTCGGGGGCGAGGTGGGCGCCGCGGCCACTGGCGAGAAGATACTGTCCAGGTCTTCCGCGAGCTCTTGCTATCCGGTCTGGGTAGGCGGAAGCCAGGTGGGCGGCAAGGCTCGGCGGGCCGGTGGGTTGCTGCGTGGAGGGTGGCTCGGAGCCGGCGTTGCGGATGGCCGCGCCATGCGCGAGGCGGGCCCAGCTCTCAGCGAGGTTCCTCATTTGCCGGGCGTGCGGAGATCGATCGTTTCGGAAACGCTCGAGGCGTTTCTCGAGATCGGGGGCCTTGCCGCCGAGGCCTCGTTCGACGAGTAGGGCGGCGATTTCGCAGGCCTGCCGAGTTGCCGAGGTCCCAAACGGAGTGGCGCCAATCACCATGCCGGCGAGACGCGGCGGCAACGGCAGGCGGCGCAACGCCCGGCCGAACGCGGTGATGTGGCCGCTGCCATCGAGTGCTGCGAGGTTCGTTAGCGTCTGTCGCGCGGCATTAAGCGCGGCGGCTGGTGGCGGGTCAAGCCAGCAAAGTGATGAAGGATCGGCGACTCCCCAGTCCGCGCAATCAAGCAGCAGCCCGGATAAGTCGGCGGCGCGGATTTCCGGTTCGGCAAATTCCGGAAGGCCCTTGGTCTGGGGCTCGTCCCACAGGCGATAGCAAATTCCAGGTGAAGTCCGGCCGGCCCGGCCTCGGCGTTGGTCAACGGATGATAGCGGAGCTCTGATGGTTTCCAGCCGGGTGACTGCGGCGCCTGGCTCGAAGCGTGGGACGCGGGCAAGTCCGGAATCTATGACAATGCGGATGCCCTCGATCGTGAGCGAAGATTCAGCGATGGCTGTGGCTAGGACGACTTTGCGGCGGCTGTCCGGGGCTGGCGCGATCGCCAGATCCTGGGCTCTTGGATCCATGGCGCCGAACAGCGGTGCCATGATCACATTCCGATCGGCGCAGTGCTCCTGCAGTCGCTCCGCCGTGCGAAGGATTTCTCTCTGGCCTGGAAGAAACGCCAGGATCGATCCTTCGTCGCGCCGTAATGCGCGTTCGACGGCGTCGGCCATCTGCTGCTCGATTCGCACATTTGGGTTGCGCCCTAGATAGCGGGTCTCGATGGGGAACAACCGGCCGGTGCTCTCGATAACCGGAGCATCGCCCAGCATCTTTGCTACGGGTGCTCCAGCCAAGGTCGCCGACATGACGATAAGTTGAAGGTCTTGCCGTAGGCCGGCCTTGCAGTCGAGGGCAAGGGCAAGACCAAGGTCGGCGTCAATAGAGCGTTCGTGGAACTCATCGAAGAGGATGCAGCCAAAGCCTTCAAGCCCCGGGTCCGCCAGGATCATGCGTGTGAAAACGCCTTCGGTAACGACTTCGATGCGCGTCTTGCGGCTGGTCCTGGTTTCGAAGCGCGTGCGCAATCCGACCGTTTCGCCGAGGTCTTCATGCAGCAAATCAGCCATTCGCCGGGCCGCGGCCCGCGCTGCGATACGCCGGGGTTCAAGCAGCACGATCTTTTGATCGCCGATTTCTTTGCTGGCAAGCAGGGCGAGCGGAACACGGGTCGTCTTGCCAGCCCCTGGCGGCGCGACGAGCACAGCTGCGCCGCACGTGGAAAGCTCGCTCAAGAGAGCTGGCAGCACATCAAGGACGGGAAGGTTGTCATCGGCAAGTTTGGCCATGCTCACAAGATCAACGTCCTTGTTGGGCATGCAAACGGATTCTTGGTGCGGGATGTCGCTTCGAAGTTTGCGTGCGGGCTATGTCTGAACGATTCGAAGTGCGCTGCGTTTGTTAGTGACGTTCCATGTTGAGCCTGGCGAAGCGAACGAGTGGTGGGGCTTCTGGGTGTTCTCTTGGGGCAGGCATGCTATCGGTGGGCTCAATTAACCGCGGGGCCGCTTCCTGCAAATCCGATCTGGTACTAGAAATTTCAAGGGATACCTCGACACGGAACAGCTTGTGGCATATGGTATGCCAGCAGGGCGTGACGATCAGCCGCTTGTGGTTTTTTGAGAGTAGGACTGCTCCGCATGCAGTCTCAGATAGCGTCGCCAGCTATCGGATTGCGGTCCGAGCTGCGCTTTCGGGAAGGGCATATTGGCGCGATGAGGCTCTCGATTTGAAACGGTGAGTGTTTCTGTTCTTGTCGAATGTGGTTAGATCATGTGGAAGTCCCTATGAAGACCATTCGCCGGCTCTAACGGTCAAACCACACGGCAATCTGAGCAGCTGATCATAAAAAGACCGCCATACAGGGAGGAGCGGCGATGCTGTTGCACGAGTTCCAAGCCAAGAAGCTGATCAAGGGCTTCGGGATCAGCTGCCCTATGGGGCAGGTGGCTGCGAGCCCTACCGAGGCGCAGGATGTGGCCGAACGTCTTGGCTGCAGGCGCTACGCCGTCAAAGGTCAACTGCTCATCAGTAATCGGATTCAGCATGACGCAATCCGTTATGCCTCAACTCCAGGCGAGGTTGCTGATCATGCACGAAAGCTGATCGGCACATCGTTCAAGGTGGCGAACGGACGATTGCCTGACCAGACGATTCACCAGGTGCTGGTCGAAGAGTTCGTGGAGGGGGCGCGTGAACTCTATGCGTCGGTGGCGCTGGACAGAGCATTGGGGAAGGTCATTTTGCTCGCATCAGGACAAGGTGGGTCTGGCATCGAGCAGCGGGCCGGCGCCGAGCCAGGGCTCGTTCACCGCAGTGCTCTGCGATTGGAGGGCAACTATGCAACGGGGGCGTTTTCAGAGATCGCGGCTGCGGCCACTCCCGAGCCTGATCTGGCAATGGCGCTGGCGGAAGTTTATCGAAACATGGCGGCAGCTCTCGTCGCGAACGATGCGACCCTTGTTGACATCAATCCACTGGTTGTTACCTCGGACAAGCAACTCGTGGCGGTCGATGCGAAGGTCACTATTGATGACAACGCGCTTTTTCGGAGGCCCGAGCTTGCCGCGCTGCGCTTGGAGAACGAGCGACTCGAAAGAGACCGTAACGAACTTGAGGCACAGCGCTATCAAATCAACTTCCTCAGCCTTGATGGTGACATTGGTGTTGCCGTAAACGGGGCGGGACTTGCCCTTGCTACACATGACCTGTTGGTTGATTGCGGTGGGCAGCCATCGAACTTCATGGATATTCGTACGACCGCTACAAGCCTTGATATTGCCCACGGGTTCGAGATGCTGTTGAAGAACCCGCGGACGAAAGCGATCCTAGTCAATGTTCATGGTGGTGGCATGCAGCGTTGCGATACGATCGCTGAAGGGTTGGGTATCGCACTTCGCCGGCGTGGGCGAAAAATGCCAATCGTGATCCGGATGGCTGGAAACAATGCTGCCTTCGCGCGAACAGTGCTCATAAACAACGGCGTGAAATTCATTGAGACCGACACAATGCTGCAAGCAGCGCAGCGAGTTGTGGAGCTTTCCAAGAAGGAGGCGGCGCAGTGGCAATCCTGATAACTTCGGATACAAAAGTTCTGTGTCAGGGGATGACCGGCCGTGCGGCAACCTTCCACTGCGGGCGCATGCAATCCTACGGCACGAAGCTGGTCGCGGGCGTTACGCCTGGAAAAGGCGGTCGGCGGCATCTCGACCTGCCTATTTTCAATACCGTCAATGAGGCGGTTGAGGCGACGGGTGCTGATGCAAGCCTGGTTTTCGTTCCTCCCGATAATGCCGCTTCGGCAATTATTGATGCAATTGAAGCGGATCTCTCATTGGTTGTGTGCGTTACGGAGCGCGTGCCGGTACTGGACATGGTGCGCGTGCGGCAGGCCCTGGAGGGGTCAAGCACGGTTTTGATCGGGCCTAACTCGCAGGGGTTGCTGGCTCCCGGAATTGCGCAGCTTGGCGTTATGTCGACAGTTGACGCAAAGCCTGGGCGGATCGGTATCGCGTCACGATCGGCGTCGCTGACCAGTGAGATCGTTGCGCAGACCACAGAGGTAGGATTGGGCCAATCGACGACCGTCGGCGTCGGCGGCGACCCGGTGCATGGGATTAGCCTGGCCGGTTGTGTCGAGCGCTTCATCGATGATCCGCAGACCGAGGGC
>JAUWFF010000169.1 GCA_030607105.1 Filomicrobium sp. | reverse complement strand
GAGCGACCTAATCTTCAATCTGAAGCAGTACATCGACGGAGTCATCGCTACGCTACTATCGACGCTCATGCCTCTCGAATGGGCCCAGGTGTTGAGCCTCGTCCTCTCGGTCAACGTCCTCACAGGGTTCATCGTCGCGATTTATGCGCTGATCCTCGCCGAAGCCGTGCGTTGGGTGGAGCAGCGACGCCCTTGAGCACCGCCGCCAACTCGCACTTAAGCGCCGCGATCACCACCGCCGAAGCTCCATGGATCAAATCATCGCCCATTCGCATAACGGATATTATGGAAAATTAGTGTTGTTCTAAATTTATTCATCAGAGAATTAAGGCGAAACGGATTAACAAACTCAGCCCTCATATCTGTCTGCCACCAAGCGATCCAACAGACGTACACCCCACCCCGATCCCCAACTCTGATTGATCTCGTTCTTCGGTGCATCCATGGCAGTACCAGCCAGATCGATATGCGCCCATGGCGTATCCTTATCCAAGACGAAGCGTTCCAGGAACGCGGCCGCTGTACAGGCACCGCCCCAGCGGCCGCCAAGGTTCTTCACGTCCGCATTCTTGGAGTCGATCATCTTGTGAAATGCCTTGTCGAGCGGCATTCGCCACGTTTTCTCGCCTGTCGCCTCCGACGCTCCCAGAATTCCCTCGGCCAACTCGTCATTGTTACAGAACAGCCCGGCATAGGATTTACCAAGCGCAACCATTATGGCCCCCGTCAGGGTCGCCAAATCCACCATCATCTGTGGTTCAAAGCGCTCCTGCGCATAGTGCATGACATCCGCCAGCACCAACCGGCCCTCTGCATCGGTATTGAGCACCTCGATCGTCTGACCCGACATCGACGTAACAATATCGCCCGGTCGCATGGCATCGCCCGACGGCATGTTCTCAACGCAACCGATCAGACCTACGGCGTTGACCTTCGCCTTACGCCCAGCCAGCGCATACATCAATCCGACAACACAGGCCGCTCCCCCCATATCACCTTTCATGTCTTCCATACCAGCGGACGGCTTGATGGAAATCCCGCCCGTGTCGAAAACAACGCCCTTGCCAATGAACGCAATCGGCGCCTCACTCTTCTTGCCGCCGTTCCAACGCATAACGACGACGCGCGCCGGCCTGCTACTACCTTGAGCAACAGCCAGCAGGGCCCCCATTTTCTTCTTCTTGATCTCCTTAACGTCGAGAACCTCGACCTCCACGCCGACACCTTTAAGCGCTTCCGCCCTTTCGGCAAACTCAACAGGACCAAGAACATTGGCAGGCTCGTTGACGAGATCACGCGCGAGCATTACACCATCGCCGATCGCCTTCCGGCTGGCGAAGGATTTTTCTGCCTTCTTCGGATCAGAGCAGTGCACCACCAGCTTGACGAACCGCCTGTCCTTGGCGCCATCCTCATCCGATTCCTTCTTCGTGATGTATTTGTCAAACTTGTAACCACGCAGGTAGGCACCGAGTGCTATCGCCGCTGCGACTTCGTGCTCGGGAAGCTTAGCCTCCCCGTCGATTTCTACGACGAGGCTCGCCGTCTTCGCGTTGGCAGCACCTAGCTTGCTACCAACGACGCCCCCCAACATCACCCAGTCGTTCTCCTCCGCCCCCTCAGCATCACCGCTGCCAATAAGCACGACGCGCTTTTCCTTCAGCCCGGTCGGCGCCAAAATTTCTACCGAACTTTTTGCCTTTGCCTTGAAAGCCGCCGCCTCCACGGCGCGGCTCAAGACTCCATCCCCATCATCGTCCAGCTGTTTCGCGATGGGCGGAAATTGAGGCCCCTCACCGACAACAAGGCCGAGAACCTCTGCTCGCTTCTCTTTCAGTGAAGCAAACGTGATCTCCAGACGATCAGCCGGCGATGCAGGCATCAGTTTCTCCTTGATTGTAAGACAAAAAAACCGCCTTGCAGGATCGGGCGGATGAAAGAATGGGCAAGCGGCACGCCAAAAAACGCACCGCGACTGCGGATCACTTCCAGATCATGCCAAGGCTGCACCAGCTGCATGATTGACAGCCAAGGATGAGCCAGCGCGTCCTCAAGATCAAGTTAGCAAGCGCTCCCAATGCCCCCAATCGGGGCCATCGAGCCCTACGGCCCGCCAAATGTAGGAGTGAGCAGCTGTAACACTATTCACACACTGTCCCCAACCTTTCTTTCCGCGGCGAAATGGGCCGAATTTCCGCCATTCTGGTGTGTGACCAGCGATATCCATGACCACGCTGACAGGAATTGACGCATCACAGGTACCCGAAAAATCCTAGGTCCAATAAACGGGCTCGAAGACAAGAGCACACCGGTGATGGGAGCCACCACGACTTCATGACAATCCTATTTCGATACGTCTTTCAGCAGACGGCGGCGGCCTTGTTACTCATTCTGGCGTCGCTCGGCGGCATCGTTTGGATCGCTCTGGCACTGAAGCAGCTCAATGTCGTCACGTCTCAGGGGCAGGACGCCTGGATGCTGATCAAGATGACGACGCTGGCCCTACCCAACCTGCTCGCAATAATCGCCCCGTTTGCCCTTCTGATTTCCGCTTTTCACATCCTCAATCGCCTCAACGGGGACAGCGAGCTGATCGTCATGACGGCCGCCGGGGCCACCGTTTGGAACATTGCCAAGCCTTTGGTTGCATTAGCACTTCTCGTCACCATCGCAGTCAGCTTCGTCAATCATATTGGCATGCCCTGGAGCCTTAGGCTGCTGCGCGAATACATCGTCCAGATGCGAACAGACCTTCTAACCCAGGTCATGCAGCCCGGCCGCTTTTCAACGGCCGAAAAAGGATTGACCTTCCACATCCGTGAGCGTGGCTACAACGGCGAACTACTCGGCCTAGTCGTCAATGACAATCGCAAGCGCCGCGACAGGCAGACCTACCTTGCCGAGCAAGGCCAGATCGTAAAACAGCCGCCGACGGCCTATCTCATCATGTCCAATGGCCACATTCTGCGCCGCCCCAAAACAGACGATCCGGCACAGATCATCGAGTTCGACAAATACATCATTGACCTCGATCGCCTTGATCGATCGGATGGCGGTAAGTTCCACCTTAAACCACGCGAACGGTATTATTCCGAACTCGTCAATCCCGACCCCGGTGACCGACTCTACAAAAGCAAGCCCGGCATGTTCCGAGCCGAGTTGCATGAGCGCTTCTCAAACCCCCTCTATCCCATCACATTCATCCTCATCGCATTGGCCGCAGCCGGTCAGGCCCAATCGACCCGGCAGGCCCGAACTGAACGCATAGTGCTAGGCTTTGTTATCGCCGTTGGCTGCCGAATGGCCGGACTTGCCGCCAATAATCTAGTCGTGATGAACCCTGTTTTCGTCCCATTATTCTACGTCATTCCCCTCGCAGCCAGCGCCGCTGCGATGCTCCAAATCATCTATAATGCAAAGCCACGCAAAAAACGGCTGCTCAGCGATCGCCTCGGGGAAACATTTGGGCCGCTCGTTGCGTGGCTTTCGCGGTTCCGCAGACCCCGAACCCAAGCAGGTAGAGACTTGCCCGCAACAACCTTCAGCGGGGCGGAACGACTGTGATCGTGGGATCGACACTCAACTGGTATCTGACCCGCAAGTTTCTTGCGGCCATCCTTGGCACGTTCGGTCTTTGTTCGATTCTGATTTTCATGATCGACTTTGTCGAGCTGTTGCGACAAGCCGGCAAGTACGACGAACAGAACGTCGTGCCCGCTTGGCTTCTCGTCTGGATCACACTCCTCCGCTTGCCTGCCTACACGGAATTCCTTCTCGCATTCGCGGTCCAAGTGGGGTCTATTTCGACCCTTTTGTTCCTCAGCCGGAAGAGCGAGCTTGCCGTGATGCGCGCCGGAGGAATGTCAGTTTGGCAGTTCCTTCGCCCAGCCCTCATCCTGGCCTTCATTCTGGGTACTCTCACAACGACCCTTTACAACCCGCTTGCCGCCGCCGCGCGCGAGGAGTCTGAGCAGCTATTCGCCAAAGCTTTTGGGCGCGAAGCCAACCTCCTTCGCGCCAAATCCGGCGAATCTTGGCTTCGCCAGAACGGCGTCGACGGCCAGTCGGTACTAACCGCCGCGCATGCCTCCAAACAGGGCGTGCAGCTTACGGTTGTTAATGCGCTCGTCTACGATCCCGACGGGAAATTCGTTGAGCATATCGATGCCAAATCGGCCGAACTCAAAGAGGGCTACTGGCAGTTCGAAAAAGCCTGGGTCACTGCTCCCTCCAGAAAGCCCGTAAAGTATGACACCTATATCCTCTCAACCTACTTGACTCCTGAACGCGTCCAAGACGCGCTGGGAACCGTCATATCAGTCTCCTTCTGGGACCTGCCCGGATTGATCGAAGTTGCTGAAAAAGCGAATCTTTCTGCCGCTCGCCTGCATATCCAGTACGAACTCCTCCTGTCACGCCCATTACTGTGTGTAGCCATGGTCCTTTTGGCCGCAACTGTGTCGTTGCGGTCATTCCGGTCTGGCGGCATTCAGACTATGGTGATCACCGGAATGATCGGGGGTCTCGGGTTCTTCTTATTCGCTGAAGTATCTCGTCAGATCGGGGTTGCTGGATTGGT
>JAUWFF010000314.1 GCA_030607105.1 Filomicrobium sp. | reverse complement strand
ATCTCGGCCGACGACGATATTGATTCCGTCGATCAGGTTGGCAACGAAGATGCGCTCGAAGAGCTTCCATCTCGTCCGCGCCGCTCGCGCCGCAGCTACAAGATCCAAGAAGTCGTCAAGCGCCGTCAGGTTCTTCTGATCCAGGTTGTGAAAGAGGAGCGAGGCGGCAAGGGCGCCGCCCTGACGACCTATCTTTCCTTGGCCGGCCGCTACACCGTCCTGATGCCGAACACGGCCCGCGGCGGTGGGATTTCTCGCAAGATCACCAATCCGCAGGATCGCAAGCGCCTCAAAGCCATCGCTGCCGATCTCGATGTTCCCGTCGGTATGGGCCTGATCATCCGCACCGCGGGCGCCGCGCGCACCAAGCAGGAGATCAAACGCGATTTCGAGTATCTCTTGCGCCTATGGGAGAGCGTCCGTGAACTAACGCTGCAATCAACGGCGCCGGCCTTGGTCTATGAAGAAGGCGATCTCATCAAGCGCTCAATTCGCGACCTTTATAACAAAGACGTTGATCAGGTCCTGGTGGCCGGTCAAGAAGCCTACCGCAGCGCCAAAAGCTTTATGCGCATGCTCATGCCGAGTCATGCCAAAAACGTAGCGCACTACGAGGAACCTGAACCGCTGTTCACCAGCCACGGTATCGAGCGACAGCTCAACGCCATGTTCAGCCCGTACGTTCATCTGCCGTCCGGCGGCTACCTGGTGATCAACCAGACCGAGGCTCTGGTCGCCGTCGACGTCAACTCTGGCCGTTCAACTCGCGAGTTCTCTATCGAGGAAACTGCGCTTAACACCAACATTGAGGCGGCCGACGAAATCGCCCTTCAGCTTAAGCTGCGTGATCTCGCAGGGTTGATTGTCATTGACTTCATCGACATGGAGGAACGACGCAATAACCGCCACGTTGAACGGCGCATACGCGACGCTTTGCGCTCCGATCGCGCTCGCATCCAGGTTGGACGTATCAGCCCATTTGGTCTCCTCGAAATGTCGCGCCAGCGTCTTCGAACCGGCGTGCTGGAGGGGTCAACCTCGCCTTGTCCCCACTGCCAGGGCACCGGCATCATCCGTTCTGTTGAGTCGGTTGCGCTTGCTGTACTGCGCGGACTTGAAGATGCCGTTATGGCCGGTTGCCGAACATCATTGATCGCCAACACCACTGCCGAGGTCGCGCTTTACATCCTCAACAACAAGCGCGAATTCGTGATCGACATGGAAAAGCGCCTAGGCTTGCCGATCGCGGTCCAGGCTTCCGCCAAGATGGCTGGGGCTAACTTCACCATCGACAAAGGCGAGGCTCCGGCCGCGCCACCGGCAAAGAATGTCAGCTCTGACGCCATTAGCGTTGACTGGGGCTTCGAAGGCGGAAAATCGGAAACCTTGGAAGGCGGCATCGAAAGCGAAGAAAGCCGTTCACGCCGTCGTCGCCGCCGCCGTGGTGGTCGCCGCACGGAAGAGCGCGCCGCTGTTGAAGGCGCTGAGACCAACGACATCGACGTTGAGGCAGCCGATGAGGACAGCTTCGCCGAAGATGCCAATGCGGCCAGCGAAGATCAGGAGTCGGGAGAAGAGAAGTCTGGTCGCCGCCGCCGCCGCGGTCGCCGCGGAGGCCGCCGCAACCGCGGCCGCAGTCGTGATGGTAACACTGTGCTGGCCGATGAGGTCCAACCGAACGCGGACTTCGGCGAAGACTTCGCAGAGAAATCGCCGTTAAGCGGTGACGAAGAACGGTCCGATGCGGGAGCCGGCGATGACGGCAACGGTCAGGATGCGGGCTACGATGATGTGCCCACAGCTTCTGAAGCAACGCCTCTGTCGGCCGCATCAGATCTGGTCACACCGATCGAGATGAAACCATTGAAAGACCAGCCGGAAGTCGGCGAAACAGCTGACATGGACGCCCAAGCCGTAGCGCCGACCTCGCCCCAAATCAAGAACAACGGCGATGCGGCCGACGATACTGCCCCGCAAGCAGCGTCATCCCAGACCGGTGAGGATGCCGACCAGGACGCCACGCAAGCGGACACCCTGCGCTCAAGGCGTGCCCGCGGCGAGCCCGTCGCCACCGAACCACGCATCGAGCGAATTACTGTCAGCCCTATTGGCCAGACAGAAAGCTCGGAAAATTCACGGCCCGCCGAAGGCGAGGTTGCCGTTGAGCAGAATACGCCAACCGACCAGCCGACCCGGCGGGGCTGGTGGCAGCGCAAACTACTTGGCGAAGCCTGATGAGCCGATGGGCGCCAACAGCGCAAAGCACGTCTCCAAACAAAAAACCCCTCAACGTCATAAGACGCTGAGGGGCGGCGAGGCGTCCGGGAACGGTCGCCAGGGAGGAACGACCGTTTTGGGGGAAGGACGGGGGCAACCCGGACCAACCTCTTTTTTGTCACCGTGGCTGATGCCTCTTTCTGTTGCGGGCATCGGGGGTCTAGCGTGGCGACACAGCCAATCTATGCGCCACGCCTGCCCGCCGCTGTTACCGTGGTGACACTTTCAAAAAGTGTTTGGAAAAATTCACACCACAACTAGCCCGTCACTGATCTCAACGCTCGTACGTGCCGATCTGCGCCAGTATATCGCTTGGAGACACGTCACAAGGTAAGCGGTGAAAATCCGTCGGAACCTTGAGCGCTTCTTCCAATCGCGACTGGAACTCCTCGCGGTCAACTTCCACGGTTCCAAACTGACGCAGGTGGTCAGTAACAAACTGAGTATCTAGAAGCGCGAAGCCGCCCGCGATCAGGCGCCCGCACAAATGCACGAGCGCAATCTTCGAAACATCGCGCTCCACAGAAAACATGCTCTCGCCGAAGAACGCCCCGCCCAGCGCCACACCATAAAGACCACCGATCAACCGCGTACCGTCCCAGACCTCCACGGTGTGACAGTGCCCAAGGTCAAACAGCTCCCGGTAGAGCTGACGAATACGGCTGTTAATCCAGGTCGAACGCCGTCCCGGTCGCGACGCCGCGCACCCCTCGATCACCCCATCGAATTCGGTATCCACCCGCACTTCGAACTCAGCGCCGCGAATAGTACGCCGCAGCCGCCGCGACACGTGCACCTGCTTAAGAGGCAGAATCCCACGATGCTGCGGTTCGATCCAGTATAGCGCCGGATCATACGCGCTCTCGGCCATAGGAAAAATCCCGCAGCTATAGGCCTTGAGCAGGACCTGCGGCGTAATCTCGATCATGATGTCGTCGCGCGAAGCCACGAACTCTCTTGCTCCAGAAATGAATCGTCCTGCCCACCATAAT
>JAUWFF010000253.1 GCA_030607105.1 Filomicrobium sp. | reverse complement strand
GTCGAAGCTCGCCTGTCGAGCTTCGGCGAGGCTGCCATGGGGCGCTTCCGCGGATACAACCGACGCCTTTGCCGGCTTGCCTGATTTCGTCCGCCGTACGGGTTTGGTTAGCCCTGGCGTCTTTGCCACAGTCTCCTCCGGGGGTGGCGTCGGCTTGCCCGAGCGCCCGCGCGATGGGCGCGGCTTCTTTGCGGCGGGCTTCTTAGCCGTCTTCTTTGAAATCCTGTCGGAACGGGGTGTCTTTGCCATGGGGGCTAATATGGCCCCCTCGCGCGACGCCGCAAAGGGGGCAAAGAAATCGCACCGGTGCCGGCGTTTGTCGTCACCTGACCTTTTCAGCTGAACAGCGGAAACGACGCAGGACGGCTTCGGTGGATGGCTGGTAGGCGCGGCCCTTGTCCGGAGCACGCAATGCTACGATGCCGCGCGCGCTGCGTAGACTTTGCGGTTTTTCGGAAGTATCCGAAATGCCCAGGGCCTCCGGCGTCATCCCCATGAAGCGATCATTCGCCGGCATGATCCTGATGCGCAGATAGGTACTGCGAATATCGATGCCGGTGGCCGCGTAGACGTTGTCACCTTCGGGCGTATGTAGCGCAAGCGACCAACCCGGCCCAGGCAGCGTGGCGGAGACCATCACAGGCGCATCCGTGGTGTCGTAGCGGCACATCGCATAGCGCACATCGGGTGTCATGAAGGGAATGGGCTGAGACTCAGGTGTCACCGGAGGAAACACAACAACCTCGTTTGCTGGCAGTAGTGGCGTGAGCCTGTCGTAGGCCGAGCGCACCATCAACATGGGTGCTGCAAGTGTCGCGCAAACGTGCAGGATGCCCATGGCACATACAGCCGCCAGCGCGAGGCGCAGATTGATCCGGATCCCCACGATCCACTTGAAAATTGGGTCAAACCTTTTCAGTAGCGGATGTTTCATCGACAGGTCACCTGATCGATCGATGGAAGGACGATCTCCTCGGCCTCCGCGACACTGTCTCCGGCGATAACCGCTTCACCTTCGAGCAGCGTCATGGATACCCTGAGCCCTCCCGCGCCAGCTGTCGGCAACCAGTTGCCCGGTCGAGCATCGCGGGCCAGCGTCACCGTGAAGGAACCATCTTGTGAAACGGCAATTGTGTCGCTCGTAAAGGCGTACCGCTGAGCCGGATTGCTGATCAGTAAACCCCGGTCATCAAGGACGGTAATGCTCCACCAGCTTGCATCGAGCTGCTCGCCGCTGATCTGGTAGACACACGACGAGTGAAGCCTCATGCCTTTGCTATCTCGGCTCGCCAGATAGGTTTGTGCGATTTCCGTCGTGAGGTTGAGCGTGCCAGACCTTGAAAAATGCGCGCGCGTGTACGGGTCGGCGTCACTGCGCCCGGCATGCGTCCAGGCCTTCCATGGTCCCACGGTGCGGGTGGTCAATGCACTGCCAGAACTGACCATATAATAACTGCTTCCAAGGCCTCCAATCAGCACGAGTCCGATGAAGATTGCCCAGTCGGAGGCCTTCACGATGACCGCCTGGAATTTCTTCTTGGCCCTATGCAGGACGAAATGCATGCGCGCTTCCTGCTTCAGCTGAGATCGAAAGACAGTGGTCGCTTAGAGCCACTTGCAAACGACGCATTGAATTGGATGTCATCGAGCCAATCCCCTCGCGCCTCGCGAGCGGGCATCCGGCCTAAGGCCGGCCCGCCGATCCGGTCCTCCGCCACTGGTCGGGGGCTTGGGGTCCAAATCCGTGGCGGGCTCCTTCCCATTGGCTTTGCGCAAGGCCGTTGCCAACTTGCGCAAGGCCTGCCGTGTCTTGTCGGGCAACAGGCTGGCAGAACCCACTTGTCGGCCGGTACCTTCGACGAAGTTCGGTTCCATGCGGCGCAGGTAAGCCAACCGCTCTGATTCCTCAATTTGGGTTGGATGCGGCGATAATCCCGGGATCGTCGCGAAGTTCATATCTGTGTGCGCAACCGAATTATAAGCTTGCCATGTTTGCGCTGGCAGGCTGCCGCCCGTCACCCGACCGGTTGGCCGGAAATCGTCATTTCCGAGCCACACGCCGGTGACGTACTTGCCTGTAAAACCCATAAACCACGCGTCACGATAACTCGAACTCGTGCCAGTCTTGCCGACTGCATGCGTGAAGTCGAGCTGTGCTCGGCGACCGGTTCCCGCGTGCGTCACCTGGTACAGCATCTTATTCAGGTCTCTCGCAACACGAGTTGAGACCACTTGCGGTGCCGGCTCCTCATCGCGTTCCCGCGAGTAAATGAGCTCACCACGCGAATTGACCAATTCAAGAATACCGTAGGGTTTGGCGAGCTTGCCGTCGTTGGCGAATGTTGCGTAGCCGCCGGTGTGTTCCAAGACGGTGACACCGCCGTCGCCTAGCGCCATGGAGCATGACTTACGAATTCCGCTAACGCCGAGGCGCTTCACCATTTCCAGAACCTTGTCACGTCCAAGCGACAATGACAGTTCGACTGCGGTCGTGTTATAGGACTTGGCAAGCGCATACTGCAGTGGCACTCGCCTACCGCTTCCGTAACTACCGTTGTAGTTCTTGGGCGACCAGCGGCCGCAACTACGCGACCGGTCCCTCACGGTGGTGTTCGGGCGCATGCCCGCCTCCAGGGCGACCGCGTAGACGTAAGGCTTGAACGAAGAACCCGGCTGCCGTCGCGCAGATGTGGCACGGTTGAACTGGCTGCGGCCATAGTCCGTTCCACCAACGATCGCCCGTACCGCCCCATCCCTTTCCATAGACACGAGTGCCCCAGCCCGCGTGCGCTTGTAGCGGCCCTGTGTTTTGATTGTTGAGATGAGCGCCTCTTCGGCGGCGCGCTGAAGCTTCAGATCGACCGTCGTGCGGGCCGTCAAAATATACTCGCCCTTGCCCCGCGCCAGCCTCTGCACCTCTTCAAAGGCCCAGTCGAGGAACCAATCTGGACTGTCGGGTTTCGTTTGCTCAATAATTCGGGCTGGAAAAAGCCGCGCATTATGGACTTGGCCTGCGGTATAGAAGCCAGCTTCCACGAGATTCGAAAGCACCTCATTGGTCCGCGCGCGTGATGCTGCAAGATCAACGTGTGGCGCGTACTTCGTCGGCGCTTTGAACGGCCCCGCCATGAGCGCCGCTTCGGCAAGACTGATCTCTTTCACCGACTTGCCGAAATAGAACTGTGCCGCCGCCTCCACACCGAATGCACCACCACCCATGTAGGCCCGGTCAAGATACATTCTCAGGATTTCCCGCTTCGAATGGCGGGATTCCAGAAGGAAGGCGAGAAACACCTCCTTCAATTTGCGCTGGATCGAACGCTCCGGCGAAAGGAACAAATTCTTGGCGAGTTGCTGTGTCAGCGTCGAGCCACCTTGAACAACGCCGTCCGCCTTCAGGTTTTCGATGACGGCTCGCAAGGTCCCTATAAAGTCAACTCCAATATGCTCAAAGAAGCGGCGGTCTTCGGTGGCCAACGTCGCCTTGATGAGAGCATCAGGAATTTCTTCCAGCGGCACCGCATCCTTGTGAAGAATTCCTCGCTCGCCGATCTCATTGCCATTACGGTCAAGGAAGGTCACAGCGAACTGACCGGTCTGGTATTTGCTCTCGTCAAATTCCTGAAAGGCAGGCAGCGCCAGCGCCAGCAGCAGGACAAGCCCGCCGGCGCACAGTGTCAGACTTTCACAAGCCAGT
>JAUWFF010000303.1 GCA_030607105.1 Filomicrobium sp. | reverse complement strand
ATCAACGCAGCGACGGAAGAGGCGTGGCACAACCTGGTGCAGTGATCGACGTTGTTGGTGCCAAAGCCCTGCCGGATCAGTTTCTGAAACAGGTAGGCTTCCTCGTTGGAGCCCTTGGCCGAACCGAAGCCGGCGATCCCGACGCCACCCACTTTGTCATAGATTTTCTTCAGACCGGACGCCGCGAATTCAATGGCTTCATCCCAGCTTGACTCCCGGAACACCTCACTGATGTCCTCCTTGCGAAGTTGCATATTGGCGTCCTTCGCCACACCCTCACGTCGAATGAGCGGCTCCGTCAGGCGGTCGGGATGGTGGATATAGTCGAAGCCGAAGCGCCCCTTGACGCACAACCGGTTCTCGTTGGCTGGACCATCGCGCCCATCGACGTACAGAATCTTGTTGTCCTTTACGTGCACCCGCGTCTGGCAACCAACACCGCAATAGGGGCACAGCGTATCGACGCTCCTGTCTTCGAACTGAACGCGCTTGCCATTTTCATCGAGCAGATTGGCTTCCATCAGCGCGCCCGTCGGACAGGCCTGCACACACTCGCCGCAAGCCACGCAGGTCGACAGCCCCATGCCAATGTCGAAATCGAACACCGGCCGCGCACCGTGCCCGCGATAGCCCATGCCGATCACATCATTGTGCTGCACCTCACGGCAGGCCCGCACGCAAAGGCCGCAGTTGATGCAGGCATCGAGATTGACGGCAATGGCCGCGTGCGTTGAATCTGGCTCCGGTCGCTCGCCCTTGGGATATCGGCTCGTCGGCGCGATACCCATGTCATCGATCCACGACCAGAAGGCCGATGCCGGATCATGGCTTTCCTCGCGGGCCGGTTGGTCGGCAAGCAATAGCTCAAACACCATTTCACGCGACTTCTTGGCCCGCTCGCTGGCTGACTTGACCTTGATGCCTTCTGCGACCTTGCGCTGGCATGAAGCAGCAAGCACGCGTTCACCCTCAATTTCGACCATGCAGGCCCGGCAGTTACCGTCGGAGCGATAACCCGGTTGTGGCAGCCAGCACAGATGCGGGATCGAAGTCCCTTCACGCTTGGCGACCTGCCAGATCGTTTCACCCGCTTCCGCCTCGACCATCCGGCCATCGAGCTCAAAAGTGATCTTGTCCGTCATCAACGCCCTCGGCTGTCATGTTCCAATCAGTTTCAAACTCCGCGCCGCCGTTCCTTCGGCGGGCACAACGCACCGGCTATTTCAAATCCTCGGGAAAATACTTGATCACGCTCATCAGCGGGTTGGCGGCAGCTTGCCCCAATCCGCAAATCGAGGCATCCGCCATCACTTTCGATAGGTCCTCCAGCAGCGGCCCATCCCAGCTTTCCTGGCCCATCAACCGAACGGCCTTTTCCGTTCCGTTTCGGCACGGCGTGCACTGTCCGCAGCTCTCATCCTCAAAAAAGCGCATGAGGTTGAGCGCGACAGCCTTCATATCGTCCTTGTCCGACAGGATCACAACGGCATGACTGCCGACAAAGCAGCCGAACTTTTCGAGTTGACCGAAATCGAGAGGAAGGTCACCCTTCGATGCCGGTAGAATGCCACCCGAAGCACCGCCGGGCAGATAGCCCTTGAAATCGTGCTCATCCAGCATGCCGCCGCACAGGGCGATAAGGTCTTGCACCGTCGAACCGGCCGCGGTCAACACCACCCCTGGATTCTTGACCCGGCCCGAAACAGAATAGGAGCGCAGCCCCTTGGCGCCATTCGTGCCTTGCGAGGCAAACCACTCCGGACCCTTTTCGAGGATTTGAGGAATCCAGTACAGCGTCTCGACGTTGTTGACCAACGTCGGTCGGTCGAAGATGCCCACCTGGGCGACATAGGGTGGCCGGTGCCGGGGCAAGCCGCGCTTGCCCTCGATCGACTCGATCATCGCGCTTTCTTCACCACAGATGTAAGCGCCCGCCCCACGGCGGACGCTAATCTTGGTGTCGGGAACAAGACCGGCTGCTCGCAGCTTGGGTATCTCATCATTAAGAATCTTGATCACTGCGGGATACTCATCGCGCATATAAATGAAAACTTCTTCGGCTTCGACCGCCCAGGCGGCGATCAGCATTCCCTCTAGGAACTGATGCGGGCGGGTTTCCAGATAATGCCGGTCCTTGAACGTCCCTGGCTCACCTTCATCGCCATTGACTGCCATCATGCGTGGCCCTTTTTCGGCCCGCACGAATGTCCATTTGCGGCCTGTTGGGAAGCCGGCGCCGCCTAGCCCTCGAAGGCCGCCATCTGACAGCTTTGCGATCACGTCATCGACGGCAATCTCTCCCGCCAGACAGCCGCGAAGCAACTTGTAGCCGCCGCCTTCGATGTAATCGCCTAGCGTTTGATAGTCAGGGATATCCGCGTGCACATGCCCTTCCAGCGCCAGCGCTTTGACCTTTTCGGCGCTCGCATGATCGACATGGTGATGCCCGACATGGCACGCAGGCGCTGTATGGCACGAGCCGATGCACGGCGCCCGCACCACACGCACATTTGGCATGTCTTCGGACTGCAGGGCGGCGATCAGTTGCTCGGCGCCCGCCATCATGCACGACAGGCTCTCGCAGACCCTCACGGTCGTCGCCGCGGGCTTCTCCGCACCGTCTGGAACAACGTCAAAGTGCGCATAGAAAGTGGCGACCTCGTAAACCTCGGCCATCGGAATCTTCAACAGGTCGCCTAGCGCATGCAGGCGGCCTGCCGGCAGGCAGCCCTCGGCATCCTGGATCTTATGTAGATACTCAATGAGCAATGGACGTTCATAAGGTGGCGCGCCGATTAACGCGGCGACGACTTCGAGATCCACTGGATCAAGCACGCGCCCCTTGGGAAAAGGCACTGCCTTGCGGCGACCCGCTCCAGGGTGGATCGCTGTGCCTGCTCCCTTTACGGCCCTATTGCCATCCTTCAAAGTCACATCGCTCATGATCGCCCTTTCAATTCAGCGCTGCACGCATCGTTTCGCCGATGCTTCCGGCGTGTGGCGCTATTATTACCCCGGCAGCCTCGAGTGCGTCGATCTTGGCCTGCGCAGAACCTGTACCACCCGTCGCCAGCGCCCCGGCATGTCCCATCCGGCGCTCAGGCGGAGCATGCCGCCCAGCGACCAGCGCAACCACCGGCTTGTTCGGACGCACCCGGCCAACCAGCTCGGCGACGTTTTCTTCTTCAAATCCGCCGATCTCGCCAACAACGATAATGCCTTCTGTTTGCGGATCATCTATGAAGCGCTCAACGCAACCGGCCAGACCGATCCCATGCACCGGGTCCCCGCCAACGCCGACTGTCGTCGATTGGCCCAATCCGACCTCGGTGGTCTGCGCCACGATCTCACTCGTCAGCG
>JAUWFF010000235.1 GCA_030607105.1 Filomicrobium sp. | reverse complement strand
GAGTGCTGGAGAATGCACGGCGGCGCTGTTCCGCAGGCAACACCCAACTTAAACAGAAGCCCTAAGGCTCTGAAAAATATAGAGAATAAAAATATCTCATAGAGAAAAAAAACGGCCGCAATCGGCGGCGGCATTTTCCTTGCCAATCGCTTCGGTTCATCACTGGGCCTGCGCCAGCATTGTACGGCGGGCCCTGCGGGAGGGCTTGGGCCGCCGCGGTTTCCTCGGTCGGGCGGGAAGGTTCGGCGCGATCGCCTTTGTCTGACTACTTACGAAAAAAGGCGTCTACCCGCATGCCCGGCAGCAGCGGCGCATCTCCCTCTAGGTTGATCGTGACTTCTAGGATTTCAACGTCCGTCGGCCGCCGCGCACCGCGCTGCTTGATGACGGGCTGCGCCAGAGCTGGAGCCACCTTGGCCACCTTGCCTTCGAACTCCTTGCCCGGATAGCTGATCGACTTCACGAAGGCCTTTTGACCGACTTCAACCTTGGCAACGTCGGCTTCGTCGACTTCTGCCGTCACTTGCAGGCCGCCCATATCGCCGATGACAACCAGTGGCTGCATTGGGGAGGGGGCAACCATCTCACCGGTCTTGGCGCGCAAGATCAGCACTCGGCCGCTACGTGGAGCGCGGACACGGGTCTTGTCGAGAAGCGCTTCGGCAATCGCGACTTGTGCGCGAGCTTCGCTTACTGCTGCTTCGGCCGGCGTGGGCGCGGGTAGATCGGGATCGGCCTGAGCTCTGGCAACCTTGATCCGTGCTTTTTGAACACGGTCATCTGCCTGCTCAAGGCGGCGGCGGGCATTTCTCAAGGTCCGCTCGGTCACGGTCCCATTGCGCCGGCCAGAAAGCGCATAGTCAAGCTCGATTCGGGCACCGGTCGCAGCCCGCTCGGCCCTGTAAACCTCATCCTCGGCCTTGCGCACGTCCTTGCGGTCCTTGTTCAAGCGACCATCAACGCGCGCCTTCTCCCGGACATCGGCCTGCGTCTCCGCGGCCGCCAGGCGCGCCCGCGCTTCGGCATCATCCAGCTTCAGGAGCAGTTCGTTTTCCTCGACCTCATCGTTAAGGGATACATAAACATCCGCCACGCGGCCGATAATCGCGGTACCGATCCTAATCATACCGCCCTTGGGTTCGACACGTCCGGGAGCGGCAACCACCCAGGGCGCACCATTGTCCTCATCAGCCGCCCGGAGTGGTTGCGCACCACCAAGGCCACCTGGTGCGAACATGTTGGCACCAACCAGCCCAATGGCGGCCAATGCATGCAGGACTCGCTTCATTCTCATGGTTCCACAATCTCTCTCAGTCGCTTACTCGACGCCGTGTGCGGCCAGCTTGTCGGCAAGCGCCGTAACTTGCTCGGCCAATTTCGGGCGTTCGTCCGTTGAAATGATTCCATCCTCGATACGAATGATACGATCAGCGTATTTCAGGATGCGGTGGTCGTGCGTAACCGCGAGCACAGCGCGGCTCTTGTCCTTTGAAACGTCAGACATCAGCTGCATTACGGCTTGGCCGTTCTCACTGTCGAGCGCTGCGGTCGGCTCGTCGGCCAGGATCACCGACGGCGACCCCGCCAAAGCCCTGGCGATTGCAACACGTTGCTTCTCGCCGCCCGACAGCTTAGCCGGATAGGTGTCCACCCGGTGTGAAAGGCCGACCGCGTTGAGCGCTCCCCTTGCTCTGTCAGGGGCATCGGCAGGAAGCCTTCCGCGCACGTCGAGCGCTAGCATGACGTTTTCCATGGCCGTCAGTGTCGGGAACAAATTGTAGGACTGGAATACGAAGCCAACGTGATGGCGCCTGAGATCGGCCATGGCTTCCGGGGACAACCCCTTGGTCGGCTGACCGGCGATCGATAGGTCGCCTGTTGTCTGCCGCAAGATACAGCCAAGGATCGATAAAAGAGTCGTTTTACCGCTCCCCGACGGGCCCATGAGCAACGTGAGCTCGCCTGGGACCAGGTCTAGCTGCACCCCTTTTAGCACCTGAACCTCACCCGCCCCGGTGCCGAACACCTTCACGATGTCGTTGGCGACAAGCAGAGGCTCTGGTCTGTTCGCGCCGGCTTGTACTTGGCTCATATCGTCCTTCCTTAAACTTTCTAGTCAACCCAACTCATTGAGAAAACTAGATGAATCGCGTCCGAACTGCAGTTCCCAAGAGAACAGGGCGCGGCGGCCGCGCCCTCTCAATCATTACCTACTGAACACACCTGCTGGGTCGATACGGATCACCTTAAAGATCGCCGAGACCGCAGCCAGCATGCACATCCCAATCGTCACCGCGAACAACAAGAGCGCCAAGCCCGGCGTCATCACGATGGTCAGCGTCGTATCCTCGGCAAGCTTGATGATGGACATTGTCAACGCCATTGCCAAAGCGTATCCGACCACGGCGCTAAACAGGGCTTGCAGCAAGATGACTTGGATAATGTAGCCCGCCGATGCCCCGAGCGCGCGCAGCGTAGCAAACTCGTTCAAATGATCCTTTGTGCTGGCATAAAGCGTCTGTGATACGATGACGGTTCCAACGATGAGCGCCAGCCAAAGCCCCGAGATCAATCCAGAACCTGCCGCCGTGTTGAAGAGCCAGTAATTGACGCTGCGACTGCGAAACTCCTCACGTGTAAGCACTTCCGAGTCAGGCAAACGGGCCTGGATGTCTTGTTTCACCTTCTCCAGGTCGGCGCCGGGTTCCAGCGTCACGAGTTCGTAAGAGCCTTGCTCCTTCTGCGCCCCGATCATGATTTGCGCTCGACCGAGCGTCGTGAAAACGTATGGCATTGTTGTGAACGCACGGACACCCTTTGTCACCGCGCCAACCTGAACTGTCATGCCGTTGACTTCAGCGTAATCTCCAAGGCCCTCCACATCCAGATCCTTGAAGTAGGTCTGATCGACTGCCACAGCCTTCGGAGCAGCCAGTTCCTCAACTCTTCCTTGAATTACGTTCCATGGTCGAAGGCCACCGGAATTCCAGTCTGAGCCGACCACCAGCACCGTCGTCGCCCCCCCATTGCGCTTACGCCAGCGTGCAAAGCTCATTGCCAATGTCTCGACACTCTTCACACCCGGCACCGACAGCACCGAGTACCTATCGCGACCGGGGAGAAATGATGGGTCGTCGATACTCTTGGTACCAACCGGAACAACCCACAGCTCGCCCTTGGTCTGATCGATCACCGCTGCAATCGTGCGTTCGATACCAATGTAAAGTGCCGACTGGAACGAAAGCAGCACAACAGCGAAGACGATACCGACCAGAGTAACGACTAGGCTCACTCGATCGTGAAACAGGTTCCGGTAGGCGAGTTTGGGAGCCATCCGCAATCGCCGTTTGCCCTTTGCCGGCGCCGCGGCTACTGCTCCATCAGAGATCGCTGCACTGCTGCTCTGCATTGTCCTTCACCTCTTCGTGGGTCTGGGAAGCCACTAAAACTTGTACAATCGGCAATCACCAGCGCTTCGTCACCATATGTCGGCGCTCAGCATCTCTCTTGCGCCCAATACAATTTCAGCAAAACACCACACCAAGCTTACGCATATTTGGTGTGGTGTTCTGGTTAGCGTCGCGTTTTTTGGTTACGAACCGCAAGCGACCGTGATCGTCAGGCCGGCACTTGGGATGAACTTTTTGCATTCAAGCTCGACCGTGTCGTCAAAATCTTCCTCAGTCTCCGTGATTTCTTCCGCTACTTCACTATCACCAGCAGCCTCATCGTTAACCTCGACTTCGGTGTCCAAGGCAGCCACCTCTTCTTCGTCGAGGTCTAGGGTATTTGCTCCAGCGATCGCGGAAGCTTTAACCGGTGCGGCCTTCCCATCGTCGCCATTTTCAGCCGTTTCCGTGACAGCCGCGACCTTCTTGAGTTCCGCACGCTTTGCTGCAAGTT
>JAUWFF010000019.1 GCA_030607105.1 Filomicrobium sp. | reverse complement strand
GTGTGCGGGAGGACATGAAGGCCCTAGAAGTCGAGCACCGGGTCGCCCTGCGCTGGATGGTCCATCACAACAAGCAACAAGTCCTGGAGAACCGACGAAACCGTGTCCTGGAGGACCTGGCGGGCCTCACGGTACTTGAAGATGGAGCCACGCGGAGCCAGTACAAATACCGCGTTCCCGATTGGATTTGGAACGAACTCAAGGACCAAAAGTGGAGCGAGGAGGTTCCAAGATCAGTGCGGCGCAGCCTCGAAAGCGAATTACCACCGTGGCACCAATCAGCGGGCAACGGAGCCAATTGGACAAGATGACCCTAAAAAGGCTGTGAAGTTCACGGGCGTTCTCAGTAACACCGGTGACGACTTAGTGTCTCGACGCATAGCCGCCCTGGGGCGCCCCATTGCATTCAACGGTTACAAAGCAGCCGCTTCCGCGCGGACAATCTACCCTTTGTCCTTTGAGTTTCTGTTCGAGGTCAACACTTGAATGAAAATGAGCGGCTGCTTATCCGGCATATTCAAGCCCGGAATCTTCGTGCCAGGATTAACCTCCCAAGGGGGCCTCTGCCGTTCTTCGCAGTCTTACCGTGATCGGTGTGAGGGTCGCCAGGTTGTCCGGGCGACTTCAACCGGGGTTCGCAGGAGTTAAAGATGGCCGCGCAAATCTTCCAGTTCCCGTCGTCATCGCGACGAAATTTCAGGACCTGCCTTGCGGCTTGATCGGTTTCATCGCCGTTGTCCGATGCGAAAGCCCTGGAAAAGTGCGCAATCACAATGGCCACGTCGCCGCCTCCATCGATGTCCATGTCGAAGACACTGAACGTCTTTACCGGCGGCCTTTCATAAATCCATTTCCTCAAGGCTTCATGACCGACAACATCCGCTGCATTCGGAGGCATTAAGCGGGCGTCGCTTATCCAGTGTGTGAGCCAGTCGTCGAAGTCGCCGGAGGCAATCTCAGACAGACATTCGTTCGTGACGTGCCTGATGGCATCAACTTCTTTACGGCTGAGACCATTCCCCATCATACAACTCTCCGTTCACATCAGGGACATGTAAAGTACCATAACCACGAAGCCATAGATTATTATCGCAATTGCATCGTCGGGAATGAACTGCTTCACGGGTCTCTCCTTTTACGCCCATGGAAGTGCCCCCGGCACAGCGTAAACGACACGCTCCAGTTGCAGAAGGCTCCATCTATACCTGTTTGAGGCATTCATCCTACTGCCCGTTGGTTGCCTCAGCTTCGACTCGATGTCCTGCAATGGCAGGGCGGCTTCGAGTGTCGTCTCTGCAGAACCTGTACGACGCTAGCCGAATTCCGCCAAAACCTGGCGATGCGTACATCTGTAAGCTGGATCATTAGCGTAGGTTTGGGTTAGCGTCTCTCGGCGGGTCCCGACCGTCAGAGTGCGATCCGCGACGAAGCTAGGAGATCGGCTGAGATGTTACGACTTAATGCCCCTGCGCGCGGTACCGCATTGATCATAGTTTCATTGGCGCTGGGCATCGTGCCGGCTTTGGCAAAAGACCAGAGCCCGGCCAGCGTGACCTGTGACCAGTTCGAAAAATCCACCCAGGCTTGGCGCGACTGTGCCGCCGCGGCGCCCGCATCGGCCGGACCAGCGGTGATCGATGCCGAACTCTTCTACGCTGGATATTGGCTGGCGAAGAACGGCCACTACGCCGATGCGCTAGATTACCTGAGCCGCACGCGCGTCAAAAATGCCCGGGTGCTGACCTACATTGGTTTCGCCAACCGCAAGATGGGCCGGGTCGAAGAGGCGATGGGCTATTACAGGCAGGCCCTTCAAAAAGACCCGCTGAATAACGTCGCCCGCGCCTATCTCGGCGAGGCCCACCTCACCCGCGGCGACCTTTTCGCGGCCTCCGAGGAACTGCGGCGCATTAAAGCAAGCTGTGGACGCGGCTGTGAGCCCTACCGTGAACTCGAAAGTCGCATCAGCGAATACCGCTCCGCTGGTGGCGAGCCCGGCTGAGAACTCAACTGGCCAATGGCTTTGACACGATCTTTGCTTGACCTTCGTCAATGGCTTTCGGCGGGTTCCGGGCGAAACTATCCTGGCTTTTAAAAAACATTCAACGATAGGTGCGACTATGAAAGCAGTGGATGCCGAAGAACATGCTCGCAAATTGCGCGAAGCACATGGGAACAAGGCGGTGGCCGAGGCGGCGCGCAAGGCTGCCGAACTGGAAGAAGCAGGACGCAACGACGAGGCGCGGGACTGGCGCCAAGTCGAAAAAGCGCTTCTGCAGATGCGTGGACCCAAAGAGAGCTAGCCTCAAACGAGAGCCCAATTGGAGCCTGTTCCAATTCGATGGGGCAGGCTTTAGGCGACTTGCTCTGCCGCTGCCGGTTTTTCCGCCGCCGCGATGTAGTTCACGTCCGTGTCCGAGCCAAGCGTCCAGCGATCACTCAAGGGGTTAAACACCAGCCCCGAAAATCTCACGTTTTCAAGGCCGGCGTCGTGAAAGCCGGCCTCCAGTTCCTGCGGCGTCACGAACCGTTCCCACCGATGCGTGCCTTGCGGCAGCCAGCCGAGCAGATTTTCCGCCGCGACAATAGCCAGGCCATAGGCCTTCATTGTTCGGTTGATCGTTGACATGATCAGCAACCCGCCCGGCCGCACGGTTTCGGCACAGCTGGCAATCAGCGCCTCTGGGTTGGGCACATGCTCGACAACTTCAAGGCATACCGCCACGTCAAAGAGTTTGCCGCCCTGCGCAATTTGCTCGACCCTTGCGGCCCGGTAGTCAATTTTAAGTCCCTGCTCTTTGGCATGAAAGCGGGCCACCTCGATGTTTTCCTCAGCAGGATCAATTGCGGTGACAAGCCCGCCAAGGCGGGCCAGAGGCTCTGATATGAGCCCTCCGCCGCAGCCGATATCGAGAATGCTCAGACCGGTCAGCACCCTGACCTTTCGGCCGTCGATCAAGAAATGTCCGGTGACCGCCTCCCGTATGAATGACAAACGCGCTGCGCCGATCTGGTGCAGGGGGCGGAATTTCCCGCTCTTGTCCCACCACTTGGAGGCAAGCGCCGCGAAACGCTCGACTTCTCGGGGGTCAAGGTTGCCATCGATCGATTTACTATAGGTGTCAGTTGCAGACATGGAGTCCAAATCCCAATGCTTTGAGTCCGCCATGACCCTGTTTTACGCAGCGGCAGGCGGATTGGTCCTTTGGTTTGGCACAAGTTGCCGCCGCGTCCGGCAACCGCTATGACATCACCGCAGTGAAAGTGCGAGCGCCGAATGCATCGACGATCGCCCATCCTTTTGCGAATGCCAGCAAACGGGTCATTCCCTGAAAGTATACGCAAGATCCCGTCGACCGGCTCTAACGTCGGTTCATACGGGTTCCTGCAGCCAACCGGGGGAGACGATCTTATGGGACGCCATGGCCGTAGTCGTTATGAAATTCGGCGGCACTTCCGTCGCCGACACTGAGCGGATTGAGAGAGTAGCGCTTCACGTCAAGCGCGAGGTCGATGCCGGCAATCAGGTTGCCGTTGTTGTCTCGGCCATGGCGGGCACCACCAATCAGCTTGTTGAATGGGTTCGAGAAATCTCACCTCTCTACGATGCCCGCGAGTACGATTCCATTGTCGCCTCGGGCGAACAAATTACTGCCGGTCTGCTTGCCGTCGCACTGCAGAGCAAGGGCGTCTCCGCCCGCTCCTGGCAGGGCTGGCAGATCCCAATTCACACCGACGAGACGCACGGTGCCGCTCGCATTTCGCATATTGATGGAGCCCGCCTGCGCGCCCGTCTCGGTCAGGGCGAAGTCGCTGTCGTTACCGGCTTTCAAGGAGTGGAGCCCGAGCACAACCGCATCGCGACGCTCGGCCGGGGCGGATCCGATACCAGCGCCGTGGCAGTCGCGGTGGCACTCGACGCCGATGTCTGTGACATCTACACCGACGTCGATGGTGTCTACACAACCGATCCAAGGATCGTTCCCGAGGCACAGCGTATCCCGCGCATTTCCTATGAGGAAATGCTCGAAATGGCCTCGCTTGGCTCCAAGGTCCTCCAGACTCGATCGGTCGAGCTGGCCATGGTCTACGACATGCGATTGCGCGTTCTGTCGAGCTTCGCTGAACCCGAACAGCTCCCGGCAGCCGACGTCGGGACGCTGGAAAACACCGGGACGACCGTTTGCAGTGAGGATGAAATCGTGGAATCTGAAGTCGTTAGCGGCATCGCCTATGCCAAGGATGAGGCGAAAGTCACGATCCTTAAACTCGAAGACAAACCGGGCGTTGCCGCCCGTATCTTCGGGCCGCTGGCTGAAGCGGCAATCAACGTCGACATGATCGTACAGAACGTCACGCCCGATGGTGCCCACACCGATCTGACCTTCACCGTGCAGTCCACCGAATTGCCGCGCGCCCTTGAGGTGATCGAGCAGGTGAAGCGCGATCTTGGAAATTTCGAGGTGAGGAGCTCCGATGATGTCGTCAAAATCTCGATCATCGGTATTGGTATGCGCTCGCACGCTGGCGTGGCCGCGCAAATGTTCAAGACGCTTTCCCATAAGGGCATCAATATTCTGGCTATTTCGACGTCAGAGATCAAGGTGAGTGTGCTGATTAACGCCGATTACGCGGAGCTCGCCGTGCGCGCGCTTCACGAAGTGTACGGGCTTGATGCACAATAGTTATCGAGGCAGAACAGGGAACATCTTGGCGGCGCTGGCCATTCCTTGGAATACTGGAAGGCGGAGGTGCTGTATAAGCAGCCGTCAAGGTCGCTGTTAGGACCCCTGTCGAGGATTGGTGCGTTGCCAGGTGGCAGTGTCCGGCCAGACTCGTAGGTCCTGAGAGGGCGGCCCTAATGAAGCAGTCAATGAGGAGCCGCCGGCATTGACGCGGGTCTAGAAAGCCCAGCATCGCCGGCTGCGATAGCGGCAGTCGAAATGCACAGTAGACGCGGAGAAGAGCCAGCTTACGTGGCGTCCGAGCCGGCGCTGCGCATAATCATGCGCCGACTCCGCGAAATCATGGCTGAGCCGGGCGACGGCCAGACCCGGCTTGACAAAATCGTCCGCCAGATCGCCGGGGTTATGGTCGCCGAGGTCTGCTCGATCTACCTCATGCGCCGCGACGGTTCGCTGGAACTCTACGCCTCCGAAGGGCTGAAGCGCGAAGCCGTCCACGCCACTCGCCTCAATCGCAACGAAGGCCTCGTTGGCCGTTGCGCTGAGCAGGGCGCACCGATCAACGAACCCGACGCCCAGGCGCATCCCGCCTTTTCTTACCGGCCGGAAACAGGCGAGGAGGCTTATCATTCAATGCTAGCCGTTCCGGTTTCTCGTTCCGGCCAGGTGGCCGGCGTATTGGTCGTGCAAAACCACACCCGTCGCGAATACGCCGATGAAGATGTCGAGGTTCTACAGGCGACAGCGATGGTCGTGGCCGAGCTGCTGTCCTCTGGTGGCGTGGCGGGCTCCGAGGCCGACATTGAGCTGTCGCGCGCGGCCTCCGCCGTAATCCAGGGCCAAGGCCTGGCCGAAGGCGTCGCACTTGGGCACGCCGTGCTGCACGAACCTCGTATCGTCGTATCTGTGCTGCTCGCCGAAGATACCGGTGTTGAGCTCTCACGGCTGGAAGTGGCCTTGGAGCGATTGCGCGCTAGCATTGATGAGATGCTGGCACATGAGCGGCTTTCGGCAGCAGGTGAGCACCGCGATGTCCTTGAAGCTTACCGGATGTTTGCTCACGACCGCGGCTGGCATCATCGTTTGCGCAGCGCCGTGCATGATGGCCTGACAGCGGAGGCTGCCGTCGAACGCGTCCAAAACTCGACGCGGGCAAGAATGCTGCGCCAGATAGATCCTTTCTGGAGCGAACGGCTGCGTGACCTTGATGACTTGTCCGACCGGCTGTTGCGCATTCTGGCCGGTCGAGCCGATGAGCACGGTCAAAAAAGCAACCTGCCCGACGACACGATTCTGATTGCCCGCACCATGGGACCGGCAGAGCTCTTGGACTATGACCGCACCAAGCTGCGCGGTCTCGTCGTCGAAGATGGCAGCTCCCAAAGCCACGTCGCGATCGTCGCCAAGGCGCTGGGCATTGCGGCCATTGGACAGGCGCGCCGGATCGTCGAACACGTCTCCGACGGAGAGGCGGTGATTGTCGACTCCGAAATAGGCGAGGTTCATTTGCGTCCGTCCAGCGACGTCATCGCCGCCTTTCAGGACAAGGTGCGCTTTCGCGCCAAGCGCCAGCAACGCTTCCGCAGCCTCCGGGAACTGCCCGCCGTCACCAGTGATGGCCGCCGCATCGAATTGCTGTTGAACGCCGGTATGCTGGTTGATCTGCCCCATCTTGAGGAGTCGGGCGGTGAAGGCATCGGACTGTTTCGCACCGAGCTGCAGTTCATGCTGTCGGATAGGCTGCCGCGGTTGGGGCGCCAGATCGAGGCCTATCAGTCGGTGCTCGAACAAGCCAAGGGGCTGCCTGTTGTCTTCCGTACGCTCGATATTGGGGGCGACAAGGTTCTCCCGTATCTCGACCGCTTGCCGGAAGAAAACCCGGCGATGGGCTGGCGCGCCCTGCGCATGTCGCTCGACAGGCCGGCGCTGTTTCGGACCCAGGTGCGGGCACTGCTTCGCGCCCATGATGGTCGGCCACTTTCGCTGATGGTGCCGATGCTGACGACGGCCGCAGAGTTGGACGCTGTTCGCGTTCTTATAGACAAGGAGGTGGAACATGCCCGCCGTCATGGCTATGCTTTGCCAGCGACGATGTCGATCGGCGCAATGCTGGAAGTCCCAAGCCTACTCTTCGAGCTTGAAAGCCTCATGGAGAAGACCGATTTCATATCGATCGGTTCGAACGACCTGATGCAGTTCCTGTTCGCAGTCGATCGCACGAGTGCGCAGGTCGCGCGCCGATATGACGAACTTTCTCAGGCGCCTATGCGGGCCTTGCTGTCGGTGTTTGATACCGCCGCGAAGCACCAGGTGCCGGTGACCGTCTGCGGTGAGATGGCCGGCCGACCCCTGGAGGCGATGGCGCTTGTTGGGGTGGGCTGCAGGTCGTTTTCCATGGCCGCTTCCAGCATTGGGCCCGTGAAGGCCATGGTACGGTCGCTGCCCGCCGCGCAGCTCAAACGGGAACTCGCCGGTTGGCTCGACGAGGCTCACTGCGACGTTCGCGCCGCGCTGATAGCCTTCGCCGAAGAGCATGGCGTTGAGATATAGCCTCGATAGTTGGGTGAATACAGTCGTTGGCGCTTGTCCCTCAGGAAGGCCCGCCTAGGGACAATTTGGAGATCGGAACAAACAAGAATGCCAGCACTGCCGCAGGAGAAACTGGACAAGGTCGTTGAGCGCTGGGAAGTCATTCAGACCGAACTGAACGCTGGGCCCGATCCTCAGTCATACGCAAAACTCAATAAGGAGTTTGCCGAACTCGATTCTCTGGTTGCGAGCATCCGGGAGCTGCGCGCTGCTGAGCAGGAACTAGCCGACCTCCACGAGCTTGCCCGTGACGCCAAGGATGCGGAACTGCGAGCTATGGCGAACGAGGAAAGTGGCGAACTGCGCCAGCGGCTGGCGAAACTCGAGCAGGATTTGCAGATCCTGCTCCTGCCCAAAGATGCCGCGGACGAGCGTAGCGCGATCGTGGAGATCCGCGCCGGAACGGGCGGCGACGAGGCAGCCTTGTTCGCCGCCGATCTATTTCGAATGTATCAGCGCTATGCCGATCTGCACGGCTGGAAGACGGAAATCATTTCGGTCTCGGAGAACGATCTGGGCGGCTACAAGGAAATCGTAGCGTCGTTTACCGGCCAGGGCGTCTTCGCACGCTTGAAGTACGAGTCCGGCGTCCATCGCGTCCAACGGGTGCCCGAGACCGAAGCAGGCGGCCGTATTCACACTTCCGCCGCGACCGTTGCGGTCTTGCCGGAAGCCGAGGACGTTGACGTGGAAATTCGTACCGAGGACATCCGCATCGACACCATGCGTGCTAGCGGTGCCGGTGGCCAGCACGTGAACAGGACCGACAGTGCCGTTCGCATTGTCCACATCCCGACCGGTATCACGGTCGTGTCGGCCGAGAAGTCCCAACACCAGAACCGCAGACTCGCCATGAAGGTGCTGCGTTCGAGAATTTACGAGCAGGAAATGGAGCGCCGCTCGGATGCGCGCGCAGAAGCCCGCAAGACTCAGGTCGGCACGGGGGACCGCTCCCAGCGCATTCGCACTTACAATTATCCGCAAGGCCGCGTCAGCGACCACCGCATAAACCTGACACTACACAAATTGCCGGAGATCATCGCCGGTGACGGGCTCGGTGAATTGATCGAGGCACTGATTTCCCACCACCAGGCCGAGCAGCTCGCCGCGTTCGAAAGTGAAGCCAGTGCCTGAAGCTACCACGAAGCAAATACCGTTGTGCCTGCGTGATGAAATGACCTTGACCGAAGCGGTACGCAGCGCGAACGACATGCTGCGAACGGCGGGTATCGGGAGCGCACCGCGCGATGCCCGCGCCTTGGTCTCCGCGGCCACTGAGCGCCCGGCACTCGAACTCATCTCGCACCCCAACGCCGTTCTTGGCGCCGGCACAGCCGATCGATTGGCGGCGATGATAATGCGGCGCGTAGAACGCGAACCCGTGTCCCGCATCATCGGTGAGAGAGAATTCTATGGCCGGGCCTTCAAGATCACACCGGCAACGCTCGACCCGAGGCCGGACACCGAGACGCTTGTTGAAGCTGCATTGGAACTCTGCACTGAGGAGGGCTTTCTTCGCCAACCCATCCGAATTCTGGACATCGGCACCGGGAGCGGCTGCCTGATCGTTAGCCTTCTCGCAGAATTACCAGTCGCCCGGGGCGTTGCCACCGACATCAGCGAAGAGGCATTGGCGGTTGCGTCGGCCAACGCTGGCCGGCATGGGGTCTCTGACCGGCTGCTGTTGAGACAGGCCGATGCACTTGAAGGGTTCGATAGTCGATACGATCTCATTGTCTGTAATCCGCCCTACATAAGCAGCGATCAAATCCCAGGATTGGCGCGCGATGTTCGCTGTTATGATCCTATGACGGCGTTGGATGGCGGGACGGGGGGACTGCAGATCTTTCGCAGAATCGCACCGCGGATCCAAGCAGTGCTCGGCCGGTCGGGTAACAAGGGCTGGGCGCTTTTTGAGGTTGGTGCGGGGCAGGTCAAATCAGTCCAGCGCCTTTTTGCAGCGAACGGGTTCGCCTCATTCAGAACTTGGGTGGATCTGGGGGGGCACACCCGATGTGTGGCTATTCAGGCACTCGGTTAACGCAGCCGAGAAAAAAGCTTGGCTTCGAAAGCTGATGAAGCTACTGTTCATCCAATCTTGAGCGAGTGAAATTGCGTGTTGGCTTTTGCCTGAGTGCGTGTAGTCTCGCTTCGCAGGTCCGTCGAGCACGGCAGCAATTATGCTGAGCGGCTCTTCGAGGGTAAGATCTTAGCGCCAGACCTTAAGGGACAGCTTGTCTCCACAGCTCGTTAGAGGCCTGACCAAGTCTTGGCCATTTTCTGAGACTGTGTCGTGTTTGAGGAGATAAGCTCGTCTGATCTGTTCGGCTTGCTTTGAAAGGCTTTTTGGCCTGCGGATTAGGACTTCAATTGATCTGTTGAAGGTTAGCGAAGCGCACGTTGAAATCGTGCCGCGCGCTGATGGAAATAGAAAAGTGCCTCAGGTTCAGAGTTCGAGGCATAAGCGTGACATTGTTGCGTGCTGCGAAGTTTAGGATTTGGCTCCTGCCCAACTCAAATCTGGCTGACGAGGTCGATTGAAGGATTTGGATCCGCCCATTGAGCAACACGTGTAGGCAGGGCGGGTCTCAAGGCCGGCAGGAGCGATTTAGAGACTTGAGAGATATGCCGAGAGCAAGCGTGGAAAGTCGTAGCTGAAAATGTCCATGGACGACGACTTGACAGATTTAGAGATATGGACGAGCCGGCCTTAATGATGCGCCCAAACTATCAGTAGCCCTTAGAATTTTGAGAAGAACCAAGTGAGAGAACTACAGCCCATGAGGAAGGG
>JAUWFF010000140.1 GCA_030607105.1 Filomicrobium sp. | reverse complement strand
GTCGATGACGTCGATGGCCTTGTCGGGCAGTTTGCGGTCGTTAATGTACTTGGCAGACAACTCGACGGCCGCCCGAACGGCCTCGGTAGTGTACTTCAGCTGGTGGAAGTCCTCGAAGTAGGGCTTCAAGCCCTTAAGGATTTCGACAGCGTCCTCTACCGACGGCTCCTTGACGTCAATCTTCTGGAAACGGCGAACGAGCGCACGATCCTTCTCGAAGTGCTGACGGTACTCCTTGTAGGTGGTCGAGCCGATGCAGCGGAGCACACCCGCCCGAAGCGCAGGCTTCAGCAGGTTGGAGGCGTCCATCGCCCCACCTGACGTCGCGCCGGCGCCGATCACGGTGTGAATCTCATCGATGAAGAGGATCGCACCGGGATAATTCTCGACTTCCTTCATCACCGCCTTCAGTCGCTCCTCGAAATCACCGCGGTAGCGGGTCCCGGCCAGCAGGGCCCCCATGTCAAGTGAGAAGATTGTGGCGCTGCGGAGCACTTCGGGCACCTCGGCGCGGATGATCTTGCGGGCCAAACCCTCGGCGATGGCGGTCTTGCCGACACCGGGATCGCCAACCAGGAGCGGGTTGTTCTTTTGGCGCCGGCACAGTACCTGGATGGTGCGCAGGACTTCGGGCTCGCGGCCGATCAAAGGATCGATCTTGCCGTCGCGTGCCTTCTTGTTAAGATTGATACAATAAGAATTGAGCGCGTCCTGGCCCCCCTTGCGGTCCTCCTGGCCTTCGTTTTCGTCGTCGGCACCATGCGGTGGCCGGCTCTCGGACATACCAGGGCGCTTGGCGATACCATGGCTGATATACTGGACCGCGTCGAAGCGGGTCATCTCTTGCTCCTGCAGAAAGAACGCAGCGTGGCTTTCGCGCTCGGCGAAGATGGCTACAAGCACGTTGGCGCCGGTCACTTCCTCACGTCCGGAGGACTGCACGTGCACGACCGCTCGATGAATGACGCGCTGGAAGCCGTTCGTTGGCGTTGCCTCATCCGTCGATTCTGAGATCAGATCTTCCAACTCGGCGTCGAGATAATCGGTTACCCGCTCGCGCAAGGCGTCGAGGTCGACGTTGCAGGCGCGCATTACGCCGACCGCGTCGCGATCGTCGACTAGCGCCAATAGTAGATGCTCGAGCGTCGCATATTCATGCTTACGCTCGTTGGCATATTCCAATGCGCGGTGAAGTGCGGATTCGAGGCTTTTTGAGAACGATGGCACGAGAACCTACTCTTTCTCCATAGTGCACTGCAGTGGATGTTGATGCTGCCTGGAGAAATCCATGACTTGCGTCACTTTCGTCTCGGCAACCTCATAGGTGAAAACACCGCAAATCCCCACGCCCTTTTGATGGACATGAAGCATGATGCGGGTGGCTTCTTCACGACCCTTGTTAAAGAAGCGCTCGAGAACATGGACCACAAACTCCATCGGAGTGTAGTCATCATTCAGCAACAAGACCTTGTAGAGGCTTGGCTTTTTTGTTTTTGTGCGGGTTTTCGTGACGATGCCGGTTTGGCTCTCGTCGTTTGAATCACCGTCATCCGGCCCCATCGCCGCCGACATCCGCAGCACCGACGGGTCGTGTCCTTCGAAATCGGCCTCCTGATGTGTGCCGTTCGCGTGCACTCGTGTATCCCTCAGCATGTCTTCAGTGGATCTTCAGTTTGCGGGACGTGCCTGCGGCAGGCACCGGGCAGTCAATCTTCATTTTCACCTAACTTTGGCCATTGGGCAACGATGGCAGGACCACCCGGAAACCAATTCAACGCCTTCTTCGAGTCCATAGATGGGAACATATCGGGACACAAAAAAGGCCCGGTGTCGACCGGGCCTGTTATCGTATGGAAACGTTTGGCGCGCGGATCTCGCACGCGGTCCGCCAATCAATCAACTGATGCGCGATCAGCCGTTGAACTGGAAAGCCTTTTCGAGGGGCTTGGAGGCGTCTTTGGCCATGTTGGCGTACATGCCGCCAACTTTCGTCATCTGGTGCATGTATTCATCGTAGGCGCGCTTAGCGAAGCTCGACTGAATCTCGAACGCCTGATCAAGAGACTTGGCGGACATCAGTTTTTCAAATGTCGCCGTGGAATCTTCAAAAGAACGGCGCGTATAGTCAGTCATTTCCGCGGCAATGGCCTGCCAACCCTTGCTCCATTCGCCCATTAACTTCATCGATGCTTCAACGCTCTGTTGATTAAGCTTCTGAAATTCTTCAAAGCCTTTGATCGACTCGAAGCCTTTCATCGACTCGAAGCCTTTCATCATGTTAAATTGCATTACTCTTCTCCTGTTGGATAGCTCTATACGGCAGATGCGCGTTGCAGCGCGCATCTGTGCTACCTCCTCGATTACAAACACGACGCATCTCGGAAGCTGACCCAGTAACATTCAAGCAGACTTTGCTGCATTGCACAATAGGCCGACCGTCGTAGTTCGGCCACTTCTGCTCAATTTGCGGGCAAAACCCCGCTGGCCCGCGCAAATTCGTACTTTGCGGCGCCTTAGAACGATATTCACGCTTTTTTGGGATGCTCTGGCATCGAGGGAACGGGGTCGCTTTGGAACAATTTGGTTAAGCACGTGTTAACCGAGAGTGTGGTGGAACGGGGACGGCTTTCTCAAACCCTCCAGGAATCAACGGCGACGCCGCAAAGCGGTCACGAAGGGATGGTCTCAAAGTTCCATACGAACACGAAGGGGATATGCGTCAAAACCGGGCGCGGGCCAAAATCATCCATGGCGACGAAAACTAAGTTGCACTCACAATGCATGCTAATTCCGCGCTCGGACATAGCACGTAGGATTTGCTTCTTGCTGGTGGCCGCCGCGGCCTTGCTGGCGGTGTCACCGGTGGCAGAAGCCAAACGCTCGAAATACGCCTCAATCGCCTTTGACGCGAACACAGGAAATACGCTGTTCGAGACTTTTGGGAGCGCGAAGCGTTACCCAGCTTCCCTGACCAAAATCATGACGCTCTACATTGTCTTTGATTTGATTAAGAAGGGACGCCTCAGCTACGACACCAGAATCCCGATCAGTGCGCAGGCGGCCTCACAGCCCCCCTCAAAACTTGGCTTTAAGGTCGGCGATCGCATTCGCGTCATTGATGCGATCAAAGCCTTGGTGACAAAGAGCGCCAACGACGTTGCGGTGGCGGTCGCAGAACGCGTGGCGGGATCGGAGGCTAGATTCGCGCGGCTAATGACCAAGACGGCGCAGGAATTGGGCATGAAGAACACGGTGTTCAAGAACGCCTCGGGGCTGCCCGACAGCGGCCAAGTGACCACAGCGCATGACATGGTCAAGCTGGCGCTCAGGATCCAGGATGACTTCCCGAAACAATACAAGCTGTTCAAGACGCGCTACTTCAAATACCGCGGCAAAAATTATAAGAACCACAACTCCCTGCTTGGCCGCGTCAAGGGCGTTGACGGCATCAAGACCGGTTACATCCGGGCGTCCGGCTTCAATCTAGTCAGTTCAGTGAAGCGTGACGGCAAGCACGTCGTCGCCGTCGTTTTCGGCGGAAAGACTGCGCGACGGCGAAATGCGCATATGCGGTCCATCATCGCACGCGCACTGAAGCAGGCTTCGACCCGTAAAACACGTAAGCCAAAGCTTATTGCACGGCCACGCCCGGTGCTGCGACCGATCGTGCCTGACCAAAAACCGGTCGTCGATCAGCGTATCGAGGTCGGCCGCGCCAATACCCGTACTAATGGCAGGCGCACGGTACAAATCGCCAAAGTCCGTAAGCTTGATGTCACGCGCGCCGCGGCGCCCCGCCCGGCCCAACGCTGGCGCCAGCGGCAACCTGGAAACTTGCAGGATAAGCTGGCGGCGCTGCTGGCCCGCAGTGGCATCGATGATGCCTCCGAAGCGCAGGAGCAAGGCTCGGCGGAGGACCGCGAACCCCGACGTATTGTGCGGCGCAACAATGGCGGATATCAGATCCAGGTTGGCGCGTTCGCAAGCCGCCAGGAGGCGCAGGCGCAACTGCTGACCGTTGCGCGGCAGGCCGAACAATTGCTTTACGGCTATTCCCAGCGCGCGGTTAAGGTCACCGTGAAAGTGTCCAACAGGTCCCGGACTGTCTATCGGGCCCGATTTGCCGGCTTCGATTCCAGAGGCGCGACGGCGACCTGTAGCGAACTGCGCCGCCGATCGATTGATTGCTTCGTAGCAAGGCCATAGGCTTCCTAATCCCAGCGGTGTGGGGGGCTGCCCCAGGCTCCGCGGGAGTTATCCGGAACCTAGCAGGACTTCCTTTGCCTCGTTGATTTTCGAAGCCAGATACGTTGAACCTCCTCGATCCGGGTGCAATTTCAAAATCAGTTCTTTATGAGCGCGACGCACCTCGCCAGCATCGGCCCCTGGCCTCAGTCCCAGGATTTCGTAAGCCTCCTGCTTGCTCATACGCCCGTCAGGACCTGCCATCTCCTTCTCGCCACGCTCCATATCCTCTCGCCAAGATGGGTAAGCGCGATCGAGGTAGGCCTCAATAATCTGCGCGGAGGCGGCGTCATCGATGCGCACATCCTGCCAAAGCAAGGCTAACTCGGCAGGTTTTAGCCGCTCGATGCGGCGGCCCTCGAAAATGCCCTTGATGACCCGACCTCGGATCTCACCGGTATCGTGGTCGAGTTGCATCTCCAGAAATTCGGTCTTCACTTCGGAAGTCTGACCCTGCGACTTGCCGGTCTGCTGCAAGGAAGCGGCCGTCATCAACCATATGCCCATCATGGCAATCGGCAGCGCAACAGCGGCGGCACCGCGCACCATGAGCAATCCCGAAATAAGCAGGAGTGCGCCGCCGGCAACCAATCTGAGGTTACGGGCCAAACGGACAGGATTTGCATTTTTAAAGCCGTGCACTGCGAGGAGCACGAGGGCCAGCAACACCAGGCCGATCAGAAAATAGTGCATGTCCAGCGCATCGACTCATTGCCGGGGCCACCAAGGGACCGGCTTGTTAAGCAGCTGTTAGTTATCCACATCCGAGCTAAATGCACCAGAGCGCGGTTTGTCCTAACGCCGGCACCAGCAAGCTGCCC
>JAUWFF010000088.1 GCA_030607105.1 Filomicrobium sp. | reverse complement strand
GCGCCGGCAGAGGAACAGCAAGTGCCACAAACAGGCCTAACGCCATGGCGCAGGCCGCTTTTAATGTGTTGTTCATCCTCGGGTTTTCTCTCCGCCTGCCCTGCTCGCAGCCTATTGGCTTGCTAGATCGCAAAGCAAAGTACAAGCGTAATAGAAATCAGCGAAGCAGAGCCCATCCGCTTAAAAACTTAGTCACCGCGCCTAGTACTTGCGCTTTATTTTAAAATATATCGACGAGAAACCTGAGCGCCTTGATATCCGTCAACGGGCATTCTGGCCCAAGGATCGAACCAGTTTCGTTGGCAGAGCCGAACTTGCGTCGACGTATTGAGATCGATCAACGTTGGGAAGTTGCCGGTGCGTTATATTTTTAAAATCATATCATGGCCTGCCCCCGGAAACCGTACCAGTCTGATTGAGCGAATCCGGCGATTTCGATACATCACCTCGGGTTCCATTGACACAAACCTAGCTGCAATCGTCTCAAGCAGCCTTGATGCCTGTTAAACGCTGTATCGGCCGCTCCCCAACCAGCGGGGTGCATTGCGAGGTGCCCCAATCGCCCGCCCCGTCCGAGCAGCCGATAGGTTGCTTCAGCCGTTGCCGCGGAATCCTGGATACGTGCCTTCGGAATACTGGTCTGCGAGGCGTCAGCCCCTGTCCATAGGGCATTCGGGTCTCACGGGCAGCCAGCGAAAGATCTCGCGACATTCCAGCTCCGGACGGAAATCAACGGCGCCAGCGGGTAGCGTTTCATGGGCTCCGATGACGAGAACGCCCCTGCATTGCAGGCACGTGGCGATCCGCTCTAACGTTCTTTCTTGCAAAGAGCGCGCGAAGTAGGTGAACACGAGGTTTCGACACAGAATGAGGTCGAACGGTCCCACAGGCAAAACCTCGCGAATGTCCTGCAGCTGGAATGAGATATTGTCGCGAAACTCACGCCTGACGCAGTAGCTTTCTCCCTTGCGCACGAAGCACTCATTGAGCGACTCGACTGGGAGCTCCCTTAGCGTGGACCTTTCATAACACCCTGTTTCAGCCCGTCGAAGGACGGTCTCATCAATATCTGTACCAATAATCGAAAAGCAGATGTCAGGTGCTCGGGCCCTCGCGAGCCGCTCCCATGCGATCTTGAGGGAATACACCTCTTCACCCGATGCGCAGCCAGCCGACCAGCAGCGGACATCGCGGCCTTCTGCGGCCGCTCGCTGTGCCGCTTCCGGAAGAATGACGTCGCCGAGGACCCGAAATACGTTCTTGTCGCGAAGGAAACGCGAGATGGTAATGTAACAGAAAGCGTCGATGACGCTCCACTCTTCCGGATGGTCAGCGATGTAATCTCGATAGTCTGAGAATCCGGGCACGCCGAGCTCGCTCATGCGTCTTTTCAGTCGCCGGCAGACCTGCCTTCGCACCTTTCGGAACCCAGGCCAGTGCAATTCAAGGTGCGGAAGTGCCCACTGCAGGAAGGCAACGCAATGTTCATCCTTCATGCTTGATGTCCTGCGGTTGTGCGGTCGGCGGCCGGCTTCGACGGAAATATGTGCGGCAGCGTCCGCTTGTCGTTTGAGGTGGTCTCCTGAAGCATTTTAGGCCGTCCAGCTGAGCAGACGCATATCGGAACGCGCTGGCTTGACGCATGTCAACGCACTGTCGGCGGATGCCAGAGAATAATGAATACGTCTGGGGCGGACAGATCGAGATTGCGGTGTTACCGAAACTGCAGGATCGGCCGTCCAAGCAGCGCGCCAGAGGCTGGCTTTGATAAAAATTTGTCGAGGCGGCCATCACAGCTTGTAGGAACACCTTGTATGAGTGAAGCGGTGACCCACGACGACGTGGTCCATTTGTTCGGAGAAATCTCCGATCACACGATCGTTGAAATCCTGGAAGTCAAGCCGAGCTATCGCGAGCTCGAAGAGGTGGCGATGCGATTAGCTCAGCAAAACGATGTCATGGGCGAGTTGGAACGCCCGCTCGAAGGTGCGGCAGCGCGCGTCTATGACATCCTCGTTCAGGCTCAGGAATTCCCAGAGGACGAGCGGCCCCGCTAGTGCGAAGTTGCGCCATATTAGCGTGCGCGGAGCCTCAACGGTCGACGGATCCTGCAAGCGGCCCATGCGGGTGAAGCTGCTTCACCCACGCTCTGAAATCTGTGCCCCACCCTGCACGGAAAACCGCCGGAAGAAATCCCAACATGCTCCACAAATCTGCGGGAGCATTGGAGCTTCGAAAAATGACGCATTCTGATGTCAAGAGGTCGATCCTTAAAATGGAGCAGACGGTCCGCTCAGTGCTGCGAAGCGAACCCCGACTTGGACCGTCGTATCACCTGGAGGAACTGAAGATCGAGGGTGACGGCGTGGTCTTGCTGCATGGAGAGGTGCCGGACGTTGCTGCCAAAAAGATAGCGCTCGAGAAAGTGGCAGCGATCCCAGGCGTTTCCGGTATCGCAGATCATCTGCACGTCGCACCTGCTGCGCAGATGGGCGACAAGGAGATCCGCGTTCACACCTGCAACGGACTGATAGGAGAAACCGGATTCAAGTCGCTTGAGATCCGCGAGCGCGACGGAAATGGAGACAAGCTGGTACGTGGGGCCCCGCTTGACCCCCATGGCAGCATCCTGGTCGAAGTGAAGCAAGGGCTCGTCATTCTCAACGGCCGAGTGCCCAGCCTGGTATCCAAGCGGCTCGCCGGAGTAATCGCCTGGTGGGTTCCCGGTGTGCGCGATGTCATCAACGGTCTAGAAGTTGATCCTCCGGAGGAGGACGGTCCTAGCCGCATCGCGGATGCGGTCCGTATCGTTCTGGAAAAGGACCCGTTTGTGAATGCTGGCCAGATCAAGGTGGGCGTCCGCAATACGCTCGTGAGGCTGACCGGCCTCGTTTCCAACGAGACCCAGCGGCAGGCTGCCGAGCGTGACGCCTGGATGGTGTTTGGCGTAGACTTAGTCGTGAACGATATTGCCGTACGACCTTGAGGCGTATGCTTTGCGCGGGGTTCATTCTGGTTCGATCACGTTTTGCCCAGAGGCCACTCTTCGATGTCCCTAGAATCCAAGGTTGGCTTTGCCACAAGCGCTGACAATACAATACCGAAGGCACCAGAGGTTTTGTCGGAGGGCAGCGCCAGACCAGGATCACGAATGGTGCAAGAGGATGTGTTGCGGCGCGGGCCGCCCGCTGATTCCCGATGAACAGCTAGACCGCCATTAACCAGCTGACCAAGCCTATCGCTTATCGAACTGAGATTTTACTTCCGTGGGCTTCAGGGTTTCCACCTCACTCCTCAGCCAACGCACCTCATGCTCCAGGAAGTCAATTCTCTGTTTGAGATTCAAGTAAACCCAGAAGGCTGTAATTCCGACGGCAATGATGCCCAGCGTTTGAAACGCATCCATACGCTAGCTCCTATCTTATAGTGACCCCTGCATGACAGCTCACAGTTTTGGCCTGCCCCCAATCACGGTGCCAGTATCTAAGTTAGGCTCGGGCCGCCATCGGCCAGGCTCTGCAGGCTATTCGTTTGTCGGTTGGGTAGGACGATGTGCTGCGCAGGCCAACAGCTCGAGCGTTCTTTCCGACCTATGATCTATAAGCTTCGTGCATTTCATCTCGAAACCGATGCGCCCATCACTAACGCACAATGCGCCGAAGACGGTATCCGCTTTATCTACAAAACGCCCAATCCCCTCCGATTGGCTGCACCAGCGCTTTCTCCTCTTAAATGGCTTCTTTCGAAGACTTCGATTGCTGTCTCTTATGACGCCGCCACCACAAACCGCCGCAACTCGGCAAACAGCGTCTCGTCGTTGATGACTCGTGGTACCTTGTGTTGCCCCCCAAGCATCTCGCGGTGGCGCATCCAGCCATAGAACGTGCCGCGCGCAACCGCGATCAAGCGCGGCGGGCGCAGACCATGGGTTGCTGCGCGATGTGATCTATAGTCGGCGTTGGCCTCAGAAAGCTGATGATCTAGCTCGAGCAGGAAGCGATCTTGGAGTGCGGCGTCTGGCGGCCCCTCGGCGAACTCCACAATGAACAGATGCTGACCTTGTTCGCCCTTTCGCTCGGCGACAGCTGCCCCCACGGTGTAATCGATGACATTAAGGCCGATGCTGTTGGCCGCTCCGCTCACCGCTGCTTCAATCTCGGTGCCGATCAGATGCTCACCAAAGGCCGAGAGCATAAGCCCGGTGCGTCCGGTGATGCGGATGCGAGGCGGCGACAGCGTGACGAACTCGAGCGTGTCACCGAGGACATAGGCCCAAAGCCCCGCGCACGTTGTAAGCGCTATTGCATAGTTTACACCGGCTTCGGCGTTTCTCATCCAGTGTCGCGTTGGATTTGGCCGGTCGAGCTCGCCTACGGGTACGAACTCAAAGAACAGTCCGTTGTCGAGGATAAGCCTCAACCCCTCACTATCACTGCGGTCGGCCACGGCGACGAAACCCTCGCTTGCGGCATAGACCTCGCGCGTCTCAGCGTGCCCCCCTTCGAGACGGCTTAGCAGATTCTGGCGGTAGGGTCCGAAGTTCACGCCCCCATGGATCAGCATCTCCAAGTTCGGAAAGAAGTTTACGAGATGGCGCCCGAGATCGGGGCGCAGCTCTTCCAGCCGATCGAAAAGCACCAATAGCCAGCTTGGCAGTCCACTTATGGCGCGGATGTCTTCCCCAATGACCGCCTTAGCCAGAGCTTCGATTTTCGCCTCCCAATCCACCATCTCCTCGATCTCAGCAGGAGGGAAATGCCATGGGCGAAGCCACCAGGGAAGCACTCTGGCCTCGATACCCGAAAGATCCCCGCTCAATATACCAGGGGCTAGCTCGCGGAGGCCTGTGCTGCCGCCTAGAAAAAAGTTAAGGCCACCAAGGATGCGGCTCCCTGGACGGTTCGCAATGTGATGAACGAGGAGGTCGCTTGCCGCCCAAGAATTGGCAAACAGCATCTCGTAGCTGACGGGAACGTATTTCGACCGGCCGGTCGTAGTGCCTGACGTTTCGGCAAAGAAAGGAACTGTTCCTGGCCACGTGATATCCTTCAGGCGCGGAAACGGCTTCGACCAGTATTCCCTCCAGTAGTCTTCATATGTTCGAAGCGGCACACGCGCCTGGAAGTCGGCGATGCTCGCGATTTCCTCAAAACGATGGACCTGACCGAACCGCGTCCGTTCGCCCGTTCTCAGGAGGCCCTGCAGAATACGTTTTTGCGCTAGCGCGGGATCCTGTTGCGAAAGCATCTGCACGCGCCAGGCGGCGTAACCTTGGAGAAACGGTGTGGTGTCAATCGGCATCGGCAGAAGCCGGCAGTCTTGTGGCGAGATGAAGAACTGTGGATTCAGTTCAACGCGTGGCGCAGCATTGTGTCGAAGGCATTGATCCCTGTAGTCATTCTCGGCATCTCAGTTCTGCGCCGCGAAGTGGCGCCTGGCCACGCTTTTGCTATGTCGGATATTACTCGGCGATGCGGAACACGCTCTCGGGTTCTTGCTCCTCAACCACTAAATGGTGGCGTGTAATTCTATTTCGTCTCGGTTTTCTTTGAGCGAACTCATCGGGCTATGCCTTGATCTTCATCAACTTGTCAGGTGCCGCGAAGGCGGCATCAGCGCCTTCAGCGCTGGACGGCCTAGGCTGTGCAGCTGGAGGATCAGCAGAAGCGGAAGCAACGAAGTGGTCCCGTTCATAATTATTGCCGACGCTAAACGGCCAGTGTGGGCTGTCAACGCCGGAGCAAAAATAGACCAGAGTACGACGACTTAGCTTGTGCGACGGCAAAAAAAGGCCACCGGACCGAGGGAAGGATCCGGTGGCGCAAATGGGAGCTACGCATGACTGTAATTCCCGCTCAAGAGCTTGACGCTGACGGAGGTGATCAGCACGGGGGGCAACTGATCTTTCAGCGCTGCTCTTGAAGCTGTCGTTTGCATAGCAAGGTTGCAGATAAAATGAATTGACGATTCTCAAAGAATACTCCGCCGGTCCGATTTGTCGCAGCAGCGCCCATCGGAGGGCCAGGATTCGACCCAGGCGAGGCACGGAACAAACATAGGACAAAAGGCCCTTTTTTACATTTGACTATTGC
>JAUWFF010000146.1 GCA_030607105.1 Filomicrobium sp. | reverse complement strand
GTAATAGGTGATCTGCGCAACGATCCGCGCCCAGTTGATCGAATTAACGCCGGAAAGCTGCACGCGGTCGCGGAATTCATGATGATTGAACATCGCCTTCACAAGCGCCTGGCAGTCGTCAAACGTCCCCCGCACAGCGATTGCGTGCACATTTTTTTCGCCGGGCGTCGTCATCATGCGGCGCTGTACATCCGAGACCCTGCCATGTGGAAACAGGATGAATACGTCAACGTTGGAGGCGCCACGAAACGCCTCGATCGCTGCCCCGCCGGTATCACCTGAGGTCGCGCCGATGATCGTCGCCCTGACAGCGCGCTTCTGCAAAACATGATCCATCAGTCGCGCCAACAGCTGCATGGCGACATCCTTGAACGCGAGCGTTGGACCGTGGAACAGTTCCAACACAAACCGGTTCGTGTCGATCTGGACGAGCGGTGTCACGGCGGCGTGCGCGAAGCTCGCATAAGCTCCGCGCGCCATCTCCATCAGCGCCTCTCGGCCGACCGTCGTTCCGACGAATGGATGGATTACCTCGACTGCTGCCTCTGCGAACGGCCGCCCGCCGAACGATGCGATCTGGTCGGCTTCAAAACGCGGCCAGCGCTCCGGAACATAGAGACCTCCATCTCGTGCAAGCCCGGCAAGCAGCACCTCCTCGAAGTTAAGTTTCGGGGCTTCGCCCCGTGTCGAAACATATTTCAACGGCGGATCTCAATTAGGCTTGGTAGCAGCGTTTCGCCCGACCAACATTGCATCGCCGTCCGCCCTGGGAACGCCATGATGGTAGCCGGAACTTTTTTCTGCGAGCAGCAAGACTGCCGCAGGGTGGCGGTACGCAAACTGGATCGCAACGTAATCTCGCAGGTCAACGACAACAAGACACGCTTTTTCACGACCGCAGCCGCGTCCATACGTAGACGGCATACACGCCAACGAGGGTCAACGCCAAACCAAACCAGGTTACAGCGTATTCAAAATGCCGATTCACGACGTCGATCTCAGAAACGCCGGGCTGCGGCCACCCGACATAGTCCCCAGATGACTTATCCGAACCCGACAAGCGCTCTTGCGGTCCGGCCACGAGGAAGAAAGGGGCTGCATCAATGCCGGCATCCACTCCAAAAGCCGAAGCATGCATGCCCGCAAGATCCCGCCAGTACCAGATATTTGCCGCTGCATTATTGTCCGGCGTGAAAGTACCGGGTTTTGCCGGCAGTCGGGCATTTCCGATAATACTAGTTTCACCAGTCCCCGCCTGCCAGACTTCGGGTGTGCCTTTGACGCTCCTGGGGATGAATCCTCGATTGACCCACACGACCTTGCCAGGAGCGTAATTCAGTGGCTGATAAACGTCATACCCGGGACCAAGCCTGGGCTGCGGCGCATAGTAAAAACGCTCCTTGCCAGCGACAAATTCACCGCGCACTATCAGCCTTTGATAGTCGCTGTCCGCGTCGACGCGGGTCTCAAGCATCTCACCTAGGTCAATAGGTTCACCAAGGCGCCGCGCATCGATCTTGGCGATCAGTACTTCCTTTTCGGCTTTCCTCAAAAGCTGCCAACCGCCAAGCCCAATTAGGATCGCAACCCCGACAGTGCTAAGCACGGTCGGCCACAACAAGCCCGCGCGCCCAATACGCCCGATCATGACGAAATCCCAAACAACAAGCCGGCTAGTCCTCGGAAAGGCGGCCTTCTTCGGCCCGGTGGTAGTACTGCAGCGCGATCAAGGTGGCCTTAAGGAACCGCAGCAATCCCAGTGCGAGGATCGGTGTGACAAAGCACCACAAAACGACATGCACCCAAAGCGCCGGCTCGAAATTAAATTCCACCCACAACGCTGCACCAAGCACCAGAAAACCCAGAATAAAGATGGCGAACACGGCCGGACCGTCACCAGAGTCAACGAACGCGTAATTGAGCCCGCAAACCGAACAGTGCTCGCGCAGATTGAGGAATGTATGCAGCAGCGAGCCTTTACCACATCGCGGACACTTCACCATCAGCCCCGTGTAAATCGGGGAAACTCCCGAACTTTGGGCCTTGGTCTTCTCAGCTTTGCTCATCAATCGACACCGTCAAGTCTCCGTCGCTGCGACAAAGCCTGAGGGCTTTCCAAAAGTCGAGGGCGGCCTTTCGCCGCCCTCGCACGCGCCTCAAACAAAATCCATCAAGCTCAGTGCCCGGCGGCGGCACCTGCCCCGGCACCCCAGACATAGATGGATGCAAACAAGAACAGCCAGACAACGTCAACGAAGTGCCAGTACCAAGCAGCAGCCTCAAAGCCGAAGTGCTGCTTCGGCGTAAACTCGCCCTTTACCGCGCGGATCAAGCACACGAACAAGAAGATCGTTCCGATGATCACGTGCGCACCGTGAAAACCGGTCGCCATGAAGAACGTCGAACCGTAGATATGCCCTGCGAAGTTGAAAGCAGCATGGCCATATTCATAGGCCTGCAGAACCGTGAACAGCGCACCCAACACAACCGTGCAGATTAAGCCATAGACCAGTTGATTGCGCTTACCTTCCAAAAGCGCGTGGTGAGCCCAAGTCACGGTGACACCGGAAAGCAGAAGCACCAGCGTGTTGACGAGCGGCAGCCCCCAGGGATTGAAGGTGTGCTTGAAGTTCTCCGAAGCCTCGGGAGGCCAGTGCCCGCCAGTCAGTTCATTGCGAGCCACCATGCCGATCGGCTCTGCCATGTTCTGGATTTGGAACACGCCGGAGGGGAACAAGGCCACATCGAAGTACGCCCAGAACCAGGCGACAAAGAACATCACCTCCGAGGCGATGAACATGATCATGCCGTAGCGCAGGTGCAGCTGTACCACCGGCGTGTGATCCCCCTGGTGGGCCTCGCGGACAATATCCGCCCACCAACGGAACGCAAAATAACAAAGCGCCGCGAATGAGATGAGGAACAGCCACGGCCCGGTCATCCCGAACAATTCACCGTCCAGGTTGGACCGCATCCAAACGATGGCGCCAATAGCCGTGCCGAGCGCCGCTACCGAAGCCACGATTGGCCACGGGCTGGGGTCGACGAGATGATAATCGTGGTGCTTTGCGTGGCTATCCGCCATGTTCTTCTCCCATAGTTCCCTTACCGCAGTTCTTGGTCGGCATTCTGTCTCCCAGGAACCTGAGTTTCGTTAGCTTCCAAGTTTCATCAGCCCGGCGAACTGCCGCGCACGCTGAATCTATCATTTTCTTCTTTCACGGGCGTATCGACCCGCGCATTCGCCTTCTTGTCCGTTTCGGCTGGATAAAAGGTGTATGACAGCGTCAATTGCGTGAAGTGTGCCGCATTGGGATCCTTCACAATCTCCGGATCAACAAAGAAGCTGACCGGCATGTCGACGCTTTCTCCAGGTTGAAGCGTCTGCTCGGTGAAGCAGAAGCACTCGATCTTGTTGAAGTGGACCCCTGCCGATTCTGGCGCCACATTGAACGTCGCTGTTCCCGTCAACGGCCGGTCGGAAATATTTGTCGCCCGGTAGTTCGCAATGCGGTTCTCGCCGAGCCGCAGCTTGATCTTCCGCTCGAGCGGAACAAACTTCCAGGCGAGCTTCTTGGACACATTGGCGTCGAAGCGCATGGTAATGGTTTGATTGAGAACAGTCTGCGAAGGTTCCGCCGCAACCTGCGGCGTCCCACCGAAACCGGTGACCTGACAGAACATCCGGTAGAGCGGAACCGCCGCATACGACATCCCAACCATCCCGACGGCAACTACGGCACAAGCAATCGCCACATTGCGATGTTTGCGCGCCGGATCGGCTTGGCTGCGGGTTGGGGTTGAGTTCATGTCGCTGCGAATTTCGCTTGCCCGTTGGATCAAAATGGCCGGTTGAGTGCATTACCACCCAGATGAACGAGGGTCGCCGCGTAGAACAGAACCACCAGCACGCCAAGTCCTACGGCAATTGCAATCGAGCGCATACGCTGACGCTTTTGCCTTTCAGCCTCAGACTGTTCTTCGCTCATTTGTTCCGTTGCGCCCATGTACGCACTCGTATCCTTGAATACCGCCGAACCAAACTGCAATTTGGCAGGCCTAACCGGTAACTCCGGCCAGCCCCGCCAGTCTGTCCGCCAGCCTCTCGCCGAGCAGAACGGCAAACAGCGCGAACAGGTAAAAGATCGAAAAGCCGAATAACCGCTTGGCTGCCCTGTCTGCCGCGCGGCCTTCGTGCGTTCTGTGGACCTTGAAGGCCAGCCACAGGAAGATGGCGCCAAGCACCGCCGAGGTCACAGCGTAAGCGATCCCGCCAAGTCCGATAAACGACGGCGTCATCGCCAACGGCACCAATAGTAGCGAATAGATCACGATTTGCCGGCGGGTTTCCTGTAATCCGGCAACGACCGGCAGCATCGGCACGCCAACGCGCTCGTAGTCTCGGCAGCGATACAGCGACAGCGCCCAAAAGTGTGGCGGCGTCCACATGAAGATGATGAGGAAGAGCACGATACTTTCCAACGAGAGCCCACCGGTAACGGCAGCCCACCCGATCATTGGCGGAAAAGCGCCGGCTGCACCGCCAATCACAATGTTCTGCGGTGTTCTCCGCTTCAGCCACATCGTGTAGACGAACATGTAAAAGCCGATCGTCAACGCGAGCAGAGCCCCGGCCACCCAGTTCACCAGAACGCCGAGCGTCAGCACGGACGTGACCGCCAGAACCGCACCGAACGTCAGCGCCTCATTCTCAGTCACCAGCCCGCGCGGGATCGGCCGCGCGGCCGTTCGCGCCATGTGCCGGTCGATGTCGTCGTCGTACCACATGTTAAGAGCGCCGGAGGCACCCGCGCCAACGGCAATCGAAAGCAGCGCGATAAAGGCAAGAACCGGATGCAAGTCACCGGGCGCCGCGACCAAGCCGACCAGCGCGGTAAACACGACAAGGGACATCACGCGTGGCTTCAT
>JAUWFF010000010.1 GCA_030607105.1 Filomicrobium sp. | reverse complement strand
ACGCCGTGACCGGAGTACTCAAAGCGCGTCAGGCCGAAACCCGTTTTTGGCGCCCATTCGGCAAGCGCGGTCGCTTTGGTGGAGAGCATGTCGGACTTGAGGCCAATGAGCCAAATGAGCCCGGTGCCGCCTTCGGTTGGCGGTGGTTGATGCAGGTACGCGATGCGGCGGGCATTTGGCCCCACTCCAACTTCGAGGAATTGCGGTTCATCCACACACATCTTAGAGAAGGTCTCCTATTGCCAACTGGCGCGCCTCGACGGCCGCGACCGCCAACCCGCTTTCACGCCGCCCAAACGCTAGGTTTTAAACGTGACGACAGACCGGCCGACCATAGTGCAGATCATCCCCGATCTCGATACCGGCGGCGCCGAACTTTCGGCGATTGAGATTTCCAATGCAATCGCGGTTGCCGGAGGGCGGTCGATCGTGCTGTCGCGCGGCGGCCGGCTTGAAGGCGATCTTGAAGCTGCCGGAGGGCAGTTCATCCGATTTCCAGCGGCGACCAAGAACCCGGCGCAGATAATCGCAAATGCTTTCGAGATGGCGCGGCTGGTCAAGGAACATGGGGCGGCTCTCATCCATGCACGAAGCCGGGCGCCGGCATGGAGCGCGTTTATTGCCGCCAAACGCGCCGGAGTGCCGTTCGTCACTACCTACCATGGCGCTTATAATGAAAAGGGGCCGGTGAAGCGCTTTTATAACTCGGTAATGGCGCGCTCCGATCTTGTCATCGCCAATTCGCACTACACGGCAAAGCTCATACAGAACCGCTACGGAACTCCCGTCGAACGCCTGCGGGTCATCCATCGCGGTGTCGATATTGAGCGTTTTGATCCAGCAGCTGTCTCAGAGCAGCGGGTGGCGGCCCTGCGGCAAGACTGGGGACTTAGAGACGGAGACCGGGCCGTCCTGCACCCGGCGCGCTTGACGAGCTGGAAGGGACAGGGGACGGTAATCGCGGCAGCGCGAAAACTGATGGCCGAGGGGCGTCTTGGCGATGTCGTCATGATCCTGGCCGGGGATGCGCAGGGGCGAGAAGCCTACGCGAACGCACTTGGTGCGCAGATCGCGGATGCAGGTCTTGAAGGGCACGTGCGCCTTGTCGGCCATGTGGCGGATATGCCGGCGGCCTTCGCGGCCAGTGCGGCGGCGATTGTTGCCTCAGTGGAACCTGAAGCGTTCGGGCGAACGGCAACCGAGGCGCAGGCCATGGGGTGTCCAGTGATCGCCACCAACATCGGTGCGCCGCCGGAAACTGTCCTGGCGGAGCCCGCGGTTAGCTCAAGCGACGCCACCGGATGGCTCGTTCCACCGGGAGATGCGGACGCCTTGGCCCAGGCGCTAAACGGGTTGCTGCAGCTATCCGAGGAACAAGTCACAGCCATGGCCCGGAGAGCCCGCGACCGCGTGGCAGAGCAGTTTTCACTCGACTCCATGAAGACAAAGACGCTTGCCGTTTACGATGAACTGCTGCAAAGCGAGCTGAAGGTGCGTTTTCTCAGTTCCAGCCGTTCATAATCCGGCTCAATGCCTTCTCGGCTATTGACTTGCAGAAGCTTCTTACAGAATCTCTTGCGAACTACTCTATCGGCTGATCGAGTTGCAGCAGCGCCTTGCGTGCACTGCCGAGCAAACGTCAGTGCAAGACTTGTCCCGTGGCTACAAAAGGAGAAATGCCATCCGCCGCCCACACCGTTCCGCGCTGCCGCGTGAGCCAGCCGGACCCAGAACTAACGATGCCATCCGCGCACGCGAAGTGCGCCTGATCGATGAAAATGGCGAGAATGTCGGCGTCGTCGACACCAACGCAGCGCTTGAGCGCGCCGTTAATGCCAGTCTTGATCTCGTCGAGATTTCTCCCGACGCGGAGCCGCCAGTTTGCAAGATCATGGACTACGGCAAGTTCAAGTTCGAGCAGCAGAAGAAGGCCGCCGAGGCACGCAAGAAGCAAAAGACCGTCGAGATCAAAGAAATCAAGATGCGTCCTGCTATCGACGACCACGACTACAATGTGAAGGTTCGCGCGATTAAGCGGTTCTTCGAGGGCGGCGACAAGGTCAAAGTCACATTGCGATTCCGGGGCCGCGAGATGGCCCACCAAGAGCTTGGCCGGCAAGTACTGGAGCGCGTTAAGGCCGAGGTCGAGGAAATCGCCAAGGTGGAAAGCGAACCCCGACTGGAAGGCCGCCAGATGGTCATGGTGCTGGCTCCACGTTAAGCGATGACGTGAGGATCTTCCCTGGGCCTCGATGTCGGCGTTATGTTGGGGCCCGGGCGAGACTGTCACCAACGAAACTGCCGTCCCACAATATCCTGATCAAGATCAATGCATGCATGCGTCCCGCACCGCGGGGCGCCGTTTTTGCGTTGCTCGCAGTGCTGCGAACACTGGCGGAGCAAGAACCGCGAGGCAGAAAATCATGATGCCGATCAAGATAAGGACCGCCAAGCGCGCGGACGCCAGCGCCCTGGTTGCCATGCATGCGCTTTCGCTGCGGCGCCTGGCAAGAGGCTTTTATGAACCTGAGGTTCTGGAAGCGTTCATTACTCAGGGTTCGATGGATCTATCGCTGCTCGACGGCGATGGTTACTTCCTTGCCGAAAGCAACGGCGTACTGCTCGGCTCGGGAGGCTGGTCGCCGGATGTGCCCGGGTACCACGCTGCACTGAAAAGGATGAACGGCGCCCCCAGCCTGCCCAAGGCAATGGTGCGCAGCGTGTTCGTTCACCCCAACGCCGCCAGGCGCGGTGTGGCGAGCGCACTGATGACGCGGATTGAGGCTGAGATTCGAGCGGCCGGCTTCCACTCCGCGGCGCTGCATGCAACCCTCAGCGGGATCCCGTTCTATCGCCGGCACGGGTGGCGCGGAGGACTGCCGGTCGTGGTGGATCTGCCGGGCGGCCACTCGATGGTCGGACTCAGCATGACCAAGCAATTGTTGGGCGAACTGGAAGCCGCCGCATAAGAGCTATCAATAGGTGACCGACCCCACGTAAGAACCGAGGATGTAGTGAAGCCCCAGTGCAAACGGGATTATGAAAATAATTGCCGTGACAAGGGCATTCATGAAACGGTTGCCGAAGGTCAGGATGTTTCCCAACAGCGCGACCAGAAACATCAGCACGCCGGCCATGAGAAGTGGCTGCATGACAACGTCATCGCCGATTAGGATCAGCGTGCCCCAGATTACGACAATGAGCAGCAGTCCAGTAACGACGGCGCTGACGAAGCGGTTCTCAAAAGAAAGGATGTTGGCGAAATAGTCGATGACGAATGCGCCGATGAAGGCCGACGTCAGAACCGCCCAGTTTGCCTGAACAAAGTCCATGAAATCCATTGTCCGTTCTCCGCTCGATATTGGCTGCCGGTTTGCCGAAACCTGCTCGATGTGGTCGTTAACACAGCTCGATTACGCGTGGAAAGGCGCGGCGGCGCGCCTTTTTCGAGTCCGGTGGGGCGGGACTGTCGAGCGAGCCTCGGGAATACGCTTGCAGGTTGCAATGGTCGGTGCAGCGCTGTATAAAGCGCGCTTCTAGCCGCCCGGCGGGGCATGCCGTGGCGGCTTTTGTGCTTCAGAAAATTGGCTCGATGAGCAGGTTTAGACCCTTGCGCAGCAGCCCTGCAGCCGCCACCGCGGCGCCAGGCGCATCACGAGCCTCATAAGGAGAATAGCAAAATGCCCAAGCAGAAGACCAAAGCCAGCGCCAAGAAACGGTTCAAGTTCACGGCGACGGGAAAGGTAAAGGTTGCCCAGGCGGGCAAGCGGCACGGCATGATCAAGCGGCACTCAAAGTTCATTCGCAACGCGCGGGGAACGATGGTGCTGTGCGACGCGGACGAGAAAATCGTCAAGAAGTACATGCCCTATCACCGCTGATTCCGGCCATCCACCTTTGGCCGTCATTCCAGATTCCGTCAGACAACCCAGAACAAATGAGCAAGAACCATGGCACGCGTAAAACGCGGCGTGACAGCCCACGCCAAGCATAAGAAAGTCCTTGAAGCCGCGAAGGGTTATCGTGGGCGTCGTAAGAACACCATCCGCATCGCCAAGCAGGCGGTAGAGCGGGCGCTGCAGTACCAATACCGTGACCGTAAGCGCCGTAAGCGCACGTTCCGAGCGCTCTGGATCCAGCGCATAAATGCTGCCGTACGCGAGGCCAGCGAGAACAACATGACCTACGGACGGTTTATCGACGGCCTCAACAAGGCTGGGATCGAAGTCGACCGCAAAGTGCTGGCTGACATCGCGGTCCACGACGCGGCCGCCTTCAAAGCGCTCGTCAGTCAAGCGCAAGACGCCGTTGCCAGGGAGCAGACGGCCACGGCTTGACCCAGCCCTACCGGGCGGGTTGGCGGATCGCGTTATGTCACAACTGGTCGCGGCGGATTGAAATGCGGACGAACCATCGGGCCGTCCGCTCCCGTCTCAACCTCGCTTTAAGCGCTGTATAGACCATGACCGAAACGAGCGACCTTGAGACCCTTGAAGCCGACATCCTGAAGGCGATCGACGCCGCCTCAGATCTGAATGTCCTGGAAGAGGTGCGCGTCGGCGCGCTTGGGAAGAAGGGCATTATCTCACAGCAAATGCAGCGGCTCGGCAAGCTCGCGCCTGACGAGCGCAAGGCTTTCGGGCAATCGGTCAATCTTGTCAAAACTCGCGTTTCCGAAGCGCTGGAGGGTCGCAAGGCGACTCTGGAGGAAGCCGCCCTCGAACAACGGCTGGCTTCCGAGACAGCTGACATCACACTGCCCGTGCGACCAGGCCCGCTGGCCGAGGGGCGCATCCACCCCGTTTCGCAGGTGATGGACGAATTGGCGGAGATTTTCGCCGATCTCGGTTTCTCGGTAGCTGAAGGTCCGGACATCGAAACCGACGACTACAACTTCACCAAGCTCAATATTCCCGAGGAGCACCCCTCGCGGCAGGAACATGACACGTTCTACTTTAAGCCGGACGAAGAAGGATCGCGGCTGGTATTGCGCACGCACACCTCGCCGGTGCAAATCCGCACGATGCTGAATCAGAGACCGCCGATCAGGATTATCGCTCCGGGGAGGGTCTACAGATGCGACTCCGATCAAACACATACGCCGATGTTCCACCAGATCGAGGCGTTGGTGATCGACCAAGAAACGCATATGGGGCACCTGAAATGGGTGCTCATCGAGATGTGCAAGGCGTTCTTCGAAGTAGATGAAGTCAAGATGCGCTTCCGCGCTTCGCACTTCCCCTTCACGGAGCCCTCCGCCGAGATCGACATTGGCGCGGACGCGATCGGCAAGCCCGGTGAATGGCTCGAGATTGGCGGCTGCGGGATGGTCCATCCCAACGTGCTCAGGAACTGCAGGCTCGATCCCGATGTCTACCAGGGCTTTGCGTTCGGCATGGGCATCGACCGGATGGCGATGCTGAAGTACGGCATCCCAGACCTCCGCGCATTCTTCGGCGCCGACCTGCGCTGGCTGAAGCACTACGGCTTTTCCGTCCTCGACCAGCCGACCATTTCCGGCGGGCTGTCCGGATAGTAAGGTCCGGCAAGCCGCTGAACTCAGTCATCAACGAACGTTAAACCTTACCCATTCCCGGCAGCGCCCACGGACCATCTCCGTTGGTGTTCGCGCCAGTGTTACTGGGCCGCGCCGCAGTGCTTGCGCGGACCGTTCGGATTGGCTTCCGCGGGAGGACGTGCAACTGGCTAAACAAGATCGGTCGTTGAAGCTTGGCGGAAAGGGTGGAGACGCCACCATTGAATTCGACGGCGCGGGCGGTAACGCTCACGTTGGCGGTGGCGGTGCGAACGGCGATATCCGCCTGTTCAACGCCGACGGTCAGATTTGCGTTCACATCGAAGGCGACAATCGAGTTCGAGCCGCGACCGCTGCCGCGAAACATCGACCCGAATAGATTGCCACCGATAAGGCCGCCGCCAGCACCCGCCGCGAGCGAAATAAGCTGTTCCATTTTCGTTTCCAACCTTTTTGCCGATTTTCATCCGAACGACCGTTCGGTGAGCCCGCCACAGCAGGAATGTAGAAAACGCAATACCGTCGTAATTGGGCGACTTCTTCTCGCGGCCGGACAAGATCGGACGGCCTATGGCGCGGTGAGCTGATGAAACCTCAGCTGCGGATTTCACCGCCTGTGGCTTTCCCGACCGCGGCGATCACCTTGTCGGAGACGGCGTCTATCTCCTTGTCGGTCAAGGTGCCAGCGGTTGGTTGCAGCATCACTTCGATGGCCAGGGATTTCTTGCCATCATCGGCGAGTTTGCCGCCTTCAAAGACGTCGAACACATTGACCGAAGCGATCAACTTTTTGTCGGCATTCTGGGCGGCACGAATGACATCACCAGCAGCGACAGCGGTGTCCAGCACAAAGGCGAAATCGCGCCGCACGGGCAACAAATCCGTGTTGCCCAGAGCTGTTCTGGCACGGCTTTTCTTTCTTTCCGGCGGCAGTGCGTTGAGAAAGATCTCGAAGCCAACGACCGGGCCCTCGACATCAAGGCCCGCGAGCGCCCTAGGGTGGAGCTCCCCGAAATAGGCAAGCGCAACCTTCGGACCGAGGCGGATCACACCGGAGCGCCCCGGGTGGAACCAGCTTGGCGGATCGCGGGTGATCATCAGCTTTACGGGATCGAGCCCAAGGGCCGCCAGAACAGCGGCGACGTCCGCCTTGGCATCAAAGAGACCGGCTTCGCGCGCAGGCGCCTCCCAATGCCGGCCGCCGCCAGTTAGAACGGCTGTACCGGCGCGCACGCCCGAGGCGCACTGCATTTGGTCGCTGGCATCCACACCGCGGTAAGCCTGCCCCAGTTCAAACAGTCCAACATCGGCAAAACCGCGGTTGCGGTTGCGCTGCACGGCCGTCAAGAGGCCCGGCAGAAGGCTTGGCCGCATGTTGCTGAGTTCGGTGGAAATCGGATTGTCGAGGACCAATTCGGCCTGTCCACCGCCAAAGGCCACAGCCTCCGAATCTGGAACGAAGGACCAGGTGACCGCTTCGACGAGGCCGCGTCCAGCGAGCGTCCGACGGGCACGGCTGGTGCGACGCTGGCTGCTCGTCAAAACCGGTCGAGCCACGCCGGTCACACTCGGCAGCGGCGTCGAGGGAACATTATCGACACCGGCAATACGGGTGACTTCCTCAACGAGATCGGCGGAACCGTGGATGTCCGGTCGCCAGCTTGGCACCGCCACCTTCAGGGTTGTTCCTTTGCCCGTCACCGCGCAACCAAGTGCGCGAAGCGTCTTTTCGATTTCGGAGGTGGACAGTTGCAGTCCGGTGAGGCGCTCGACCTGGCCAGTGTCGAAGTCGATTTCGAGATCGGCAGCCGGAGGCGCGCCGGCAACCTCCATGCGGGATGGTTCTCCGCCCGTCAGCTTGAGGATCAGGTCGGTTGCCAGATCGAGACCAGGCCCGACCGAGGCGGGATCGACGCCGCGTTCAAAGCGGTATCGGGCATCGGTTACAAGGCCAGTCTTACGGCCTGTGGCGGCCGTGCGGACAGGGTCGAACAAGGCACTTTCGATCAGCACATTGGTGGTTTCTTCCGTGCACCCGGTGTCATCGCCGCCCATGACACCGCCAAGGCCCAGCGGGCCGCTGTCGTCGGCGATCACGCACATGGTGGCATCGACGTCATAAGTCTTGCCGTCGAGGCCCAGGAAGGACTCCCCCTTCTTGCCGAGGCGAGCACGCACGGCGCCTTTCAACTTGTCCGCGTCATAGACATGCAAGGGCCGGCCGCGATCGAAGGAAATGTAGTTGGTGACGTCGACAAGCGCATTAATCGGACGCAAGCCGATTGCCTCCAGACGGTTTCGCAGCCAAGCCGGCGAGGAGCCGTTCTTGATGCCCCTGACGTAACGACCGGCGAACACCGGACAGGCGTCCTCGGTGCCCTTGGCGAATTCAAGCTTGATGGCGACAGGGCTGTCGAAGTCACCCTCGACCAGCGACAACTCGAGTTCCGGTTTGAGTGTTCCAATTCCGGCGGCGGCCAGGTCCCGGGCGATGCCACGTACGCCGGTGCAGTCGGGGCGATTGGGCGTCAAGCCGACGTCAATGACGGGATCGTCAAGGCCTGCGACCTTGACGAAGGTTTCGCCAATGTGATCCGCGTAGGTTTCGTCAATCTCGATGATGCCCTCGCTGTCGCCTGACAATTGCAGTTCGGCGCCCGAGCACATCATACCGTTGGAAACAACGCCACGGACCGGACGCTCGACAAGGGTGATGTCAAGTCCCGGCACATAGGTTCCGATCGGCGCGAAGACACCGATCATGCCGGCGCGCGCATTGGGAGCGCCACAAACGACCTCGACCGGCTTTTCGCCCGGCGCCACTTCAACCTGGAGCACCTGGAGCTTGTCTGCGTCAGGGTGCTTTGCGGCTTTAAGCACACGCACGACGCGGAAGCTCGAGAGCTTTTCGCCGGGATTTTCGACTCCATCGACTTCAAGGCCGATCGAGGACAGCTTGGTCGTGATCTCATCCAGCGTGGCCGTCGTCTCGAGATGGTCCTTCAGCCAGGACAGCGTGAACTTCATTCGGTCTAACCTTCAATCATCACCGGGGGGCTCTGACATGTGCCCAATTCGCTAACTAGGACGGCGCGGAACGATCGCGTCGCGGGAGTCTAAGGCGCAGACGCAAACCGCGGCGGCGAAGACCCTCATCGTCAACAGGCAACACATGGGAGCGGCGCGCACGCCCGATCCGAACCCAGATCCAGATGAACGACACCAAAATGCGCATCAGCGTCAAGGCATAGTAGATCCTGAACACGAAGCAATAGACGAGAAACCATCCATTGGAACGGTCCATCAAGAGTGGGGAGGCCGACAGCTCGAAATGCTCCATGATGTCGAAGAAGCCGCCCCTCAAGACGAGGTCCAGGGTGAACATGGCGGCGCCAATAGGACCGGCGTCCACGGGCTCTCCATTGCGATAGACAAACAGCGAGTATCCCGCCGACTCCAGCATTAGGCAGCTCACCGTGAACAGCACGTAGAAGACGAGCATGGAGATGCCCATGAACCGGTAGTAGAGAACCACATGACGCAGCGTCTCGACGCTGAAGCCATACTGAACCCAGCTGTCGAGGTCGCGGTGTTTCATGTCGTGGTAAAACCACGTCAGAACGGCAACGACGACCATGGCAAGCGAGAGCGCGATCGCAAATGTGATCGAGAGACTCATGGGTCCAATCGGGAGTACAAGCAGCAGCCGGCGGCAGGGTATCGGCTGCCATTTTGGCAGGAGCCTATAACTGGATCACTCGAAAGCACCTGTATTGGCCAAGCCGTCAAGTTGCGCGCCGGTATCGGCCACGCATGTGACGGAGCAGTCTCGGCGTCGGATAGCTGTCGGCGGGCAGGCCATACTTGATCTGCATCGCTTTGACGGCCGCGCGCGTCTTTGAACCGATGATTCCATCGATCTTGCCGACATCGAATCCACGCCTCTGGAGAAGCCGCTGAAGTTCCTTCGCTTCGTTCAATGACAGCACGGGAATATCGCGATTACGTCCCTGCATCGGCCCTCCGCTGCGGCCAATGCGCGTTGCGAGGTACGCGGCGGTGATGCAGTAGCTAAGCGAATGGTTCCATTGTAGATAGATGTTGAAGTTGGGATAGGCCAGGAATGCTGGCCCTTTTCGACCCATCGGTAGCACCAATGAGGCCGGCAGATCATCGGCTGGGAGGGCGCGGCCCCTTGCGTCGGTCACTCCCCACTGGGACCATTGCGAGCGCGGCAGCTTGATCTCAAGGTCGGATTTCTCCCAGTCCAGATTGGACGGTACGCGGACCTCCTGTAGCCAGGGTTCGCCGGGCCTCCAGCCGAGATGCTTTATGAAGGCCGCGGTCGTGCCGATGATGTCGGCATCGCTTCTGAACAGGTTGCGAGTGCCATTACCGTCATAGTCGACGGCGTGCTCAAGATAGTGCTTGGGCAGGAACTGGGTCTGGCCCATCTCGCCAGCCCAGGAACCAATCATATCGTCTGGCTTGACCCAGCCCTTGTCGAGGATTTTCAGCGCGTAGATCAGTTCGCCGGTGAACAGTTCCTTGCGCCGGCAATCGTAGGCGAGTGTGGCCAGAGCCCGCAGGATCGAATATTTACCCATGCCGACGCCGAAGTCGCTTTCAAGAGCCCAAAAGGCTGTGATCACCTCCGGAGGGACGCCGTATTCGCGCTCGGCCTGCTCGAAGATTGCGCGACGCTTCTCAATTTTGCGGCGACCGGTCTTGATACGGTTGTTGGTGGCCAGCCGCTTTGAAAATGTCCCAAAGCTCTGAGCAAAGAAGCCCTGCCGTCGATCGCGTCGGATGATCTTCCGATCGAGCGTGATGCCATTTAGCGCTCGCGAGATCGTGCGTTCGGAAACGCCCTCCGCCCGAGCCTGACGCTTGAAATCCTTCAGCCAGGTGGAAAACCGGCCCTTGTTGACGCAATCCGCGGAATGCGCGTGCTGCGGAATAGAGACAGCTATAGCGACGGCAGCAAACATCGTCGCGATCATCAAAGAACAGTGGACCAGTCTCGCCATGAATCATCCTCGTCGTCTAGCTCGGGCAGTGGCGCCCGCTAGTTTTCGGGTCGATAACAGAACTTCAAGCGCCGCCATCGTCAAGGTGGCAAGCTCGGCTGTACAAGTTGCGGATCTTTTGTATTTTTGTGTGACAAACCAGGGCCGTTGATCGCTGCCCACAGCAAAATGGCGCGCGGGAAAGCCCACGCGCCTCGCGCCAAACACGTTTTTGGCGGTCGTCGCTACTTCTTGTCGTTCAGATTGTTGGACCACATCGACATGGCGGAAGCCATGTTGCGCTGCCACATTTCCGCGGCCTGCATCCACATCTGGAACGGCGCCATGGCCATGCCGGCCATTCCAGGTGGGACTTGGCTGGCGCCTGGGCCGCCCATTCCCATCCCCATGGACTGGAACTTCTTGAACTGCTCCATGAAGTCGGTCGGCGAGGCCAT
>JAUWFF010000003.1 GCA_030607105.1 Filomicrobium sp. | reverse complement strand
GGCCGCCGGGCCAAGGACAACATAACGAAAGCTAATAAGCGCGGTTCCTTCGAGCCGCGCTTTCTTCTGATTTCTCGGCATCCCGCGCCCTGCGGCATACGATCTGGCTTTGCTAGGCTTGACCAAAGTGAAAAACAACCTTGTATGCAGGCCGAATTAAACACAAGGACCGCACAAACGCGGCCATTCACAGCAGGCGACGATGGCGCAGTCCAAGGCACAACGGTGGCTCTATTTTGGAAGTTTGGTATTGGCTGCCGAGAGCATCTACATGCTCCCTTATCTTCGCAAGACGTTTCAAACGTCGATGGAAGTGTCCTTCGGCCTCGGGGCCGTTGAGATCGGCCTCCTGAATTCGATGTATGGACTGGTCGCTTTGGCCGCGTATTTTCCTGGCGGCTGGCTGGCTGATCGCATTTCGGCGCGCAAGTTGTTGGCGTTTTCGCTGTTTTCGACTGGGCTGGGCGGGCTCTACATGGCGAGCCTCCCCTCCGAGACCGGTCTAGTCCTATTGCATGCCTGTTGGGGGGTAACATCAATCCTGACCTTCTGGGCCGCGCTCATCAAAGCGGTTCGAAACTGGGGCGGAGCACAACAGCAGGGCATAGGCTTCGGGCTTTTTGAGGCGGGCCGCGGCCTTGTCGCGGCGCTTTTGGCGTCTGTTGCGATACTGGCCTTCGCCCACGGTGGTAGTCCCACGGACGGCCTAGTCAAAGTCATAACTTATTATTCATTGGCTACCTTTGTTGCTGGGGCTCTCGTCTGGCTGCTGGTCCCAGATGAGCTTCACTGCGAGCCCGCCGGCGAAATCCCTGCCGATGGGGTAACCGAAACCCAGCCCACGCATTGGCGGGACATCTTGACCAAGAGCCGAAGCTGGCTCCTCGCTTCGGTGATCTTCTGTGCGTACTTTTTGTATCTCGGCACATTTGATTTCCCGGCCTACGCGGAGCGCGGCTATGAACAGACCAAGCTGTTCGGCGCCCAACTTGCAACCTTCCGCGATTGGATGCGTCCTCTTGCGGCCGTTTGTGCGGGACTGATCGCCGACCGTTTACATCCATCCCGGGTGGTTGGGGTGTCGTTTTGTTTGCTTTTGATTATTTACCTGTCTCTGGCGTTGCTGCCGTCGGAACCAAGCCTCTTGTGGCTTCTATGGGGACAAGTCGCCGTTGCCGCACTTGCGGGTTTCGCCTTGCGCGCGGTCTTTTACGCATTGTTACAGGAGACAGGCGTTCCGCTTTCACAGACCGGTATGACGGTCGGGTTTGTTTCCGTGATTGGTTATGCCCCGGATCTGTTCGCGCATACGTTGGCCGGTAATTTCGTTGAGTGGTTCGGTGTCGACATGGGGTATCGCTACTACTTCGCCTGTCTCAGCGTTTTTTCATGCCTCGGGTTGCTGGCGACGTGGCAACTGGTCCGCCAGCCGGATTCGCACACTGTCACAAGCTAGCCCGCTCTGCGCGATCAAGGCTTGTGGGCTGGTGAATAGATCACGCTGGATCGCGAACTGATCGACGGGTGACGGCGCAATCGGTGAGGCTCCTACAGTTGCCTCAAGGTCCGCAAGTAATCAAGAACACCCGCGGCAACAGAAAACGGTGCCAATGAGGGCACATTGGCAGCGTTCGGGACCCTAGAGGCCATTGATTGCGCTTATGGCAGCGTTTCTGCAGCGGGGAACAGTCACGATGAAAAACGCGAACAATCAATTGTTTCATCCCGCCGATTCACACTTCACCCGCCCCCCCATGCGTCTTGACCACCGGCTAGCCGCAAGCAGGGCTGAAGTGCCGCGAAAATCGGAAGAAAGTGTTACCCGTAACAAGAAATAATACAGCCTATTCGGAACTGGAGAAGAAGTAGGGTCTGCACAAAATCAACGCGACATCTGCATCAAGATGAGAAATTATACATGTCAGTATTCTACATGTGCCGATACAGAGCCAAAGTTACTAATTATAGGGTATCCCACACGTAAATCCTTGGGTACTGGATTTTGCGGCGCAAGCAGACAATACCGATCGTCTTGCTGCGCTGCGCGCTTTGGTCTATCTAGATTAGAGTTATTCTAAACTGATGAGGGCTGCATGATTCCGGGCTTGAACCTGGGCCGTCGACAGTTTTCAGACCTCTCCGAGCAGGAGGTGCTGGCACTGGCGATCTCCTCGGAGGAAGACGACGCCCGTATCTACCGCTCCTACGCTGAGCGGCTGCGCAAGGAGTTTCCAGACTCCGCAAAGATCTTCGAAGGCATGGCGGCCGAAGAAGATGGACATCGCAAAAGACTGATCAAGATGCACCAGGCACGTTTCGGCGACACCATTCCGCTCGTCCGTCGCGAACACGTTGCGGGCTTTTATGCCCGTCGGCCTGTTTGGCTGATTGAGAACCTCGGCCTCGACCGTATTCGCGATGAAGCCGCGGCGATGGAGCGTGAGGCCCACCAGTTTTATGTGAAGGCGGCCCAATCAACGAGGGATGCGGACACCCGCCGGCTTCTTGGCGATCTCGCCGCCGCCGAAGCTGGACACGAAAAAACCGCGGAGAAACTTGAACAAAAACACCTAACAGAGGACGTTCGCGAGAGTGAGGATCGCGCGGCCCATCGTCAATTCATTTTGATCTGGGTGCAGCCCGGACTGGCGGGCCTCATGGACGGATCGGTGTCAACGCTAGCGCCGATCTTCGCCACTGCCTTCGCAACCCACGATACCTGGACAACCTTCATTGTCGGACTGGCCGCATCAGTCGGCGCCGGCATCTCCATGGGCTTCACCGAGGCGGCTTCCGACGACGGCCAAATCTCGGGCCGCGGTTCACCGGTCAAACGAGGTGTTGCATCCGGCGTGATGACGACGGTCGGCGGTCTCGGTCACGCTCTGCCGTATCTGATCCCTGAATTCTGGACCGCCACCACGATCGCCACCATAATCGTGTTCATTGAACTCTGGGTGATTGCGTGGATCCAGAACAAGTACATGGAGACACCATTTTTCCGGGCGGCATTCCAAGTCGTTTTGGGAGGAGCCCTGGTCTTCGCCGCCGGCATCCTGATCGGCAGCGCCTGACGAAGTTCTATGCGACGCGGCGCGGCCTCTGGGTGCCAGAGGCCACGTCGCTTAGAACATAACCGTCAAGAACACTCAGGAACGCATCGGTGGCTTCCGTCATGACCGGCATCAATGCGCACCGCGGTTCGAAGACACACTTCGGCCCTGACGTGCCAAGACAGTCGACCACGGCAAACTCTCGCTCGATGGTTCGGACGACGTCACCGATCCTGATGTCCGTCGCGGATTGCTTTAGGTGGACGCCGCCTCCAGGCCCTCGCTGTGTTGAAACAAATTCCGCCGACGCGAGCCGGGCAACGATCTTCATGACATGGCTCTTGGGCAGCGCGAGCCGTTCCGCGATCACATCGACAGAGACCATATCGCCGTTCTTGCAGAGCAGGATCAATATCCGCAATGCAAAGTCGCTGGCGCGATTAAGGCGCAAAACCAAGTACTCCCCATAACATTCATCTTAGATGTTGATATTATCGCGTAACGCATGCTAAGAAAAGATGCATAATAGATGAATTATATACGGGGCCTGCCATGCCCGACGTTCAAGAACCTCAGCTACGCGTGGCCGCCTATCAGGTCGGTCGGGAACCAGCCCATCCTTCGATTGACCACGAGCAGATTTGCATGCTCGTCGAAAAGTTCTACGATTCCGTTTGGGCTGACCCGATCTTGGGGCCGATCTTTGTTGATCGCATCGGTGACCACCGCGCCGCGCATTTGGAGAAAATGAAATTGTTCTGGTCCTCGGTGCTCCTCAAGACTGGCACCTATAAGGGCAGACCGATACCGGCCCACAAGAAGCTCAGCGAGCTTAGAACGGTAGATTTTTCGGTCTGGCTGCATCACTTCCGGCTTGTTGCCGAGCAAGTTTTTTCTCCGGAAGCTGCACCAATTGTGATCTCCACCGCCGAGCGTATTGCTCTAAGTCTGTGGCAGGCTATGAACCTGCAGCCTGAACACTTGCAGCAGGCGGCGGCACGCAAAAAAGATACTTAGTAAGAAATGCACCTCAGGAGGAAATAATGAGAAGATGTCTGACCGCAATCGCTATTCTGGCCGGCTTTTCAACACTCGTTGCCGCCGGAGAGCCTCGCATCGCTTTCCCCGAGGACTACAAGTCGTTCAAAAACTACTTGAGCCTCGATCGGACCGGCAATGACAACCAGGTCATTCGCCTCTTCGCCAACGATATCGCCGCGGCGGGTCCCTCGAAGGACGGTGGACTGCCCAACGGCTCGATCCTCGTCGGCGAGATCTACAAGGCGAAACTGAACGACAAAGGTGAAGTCGCGGAGAGTGTTCTTGGGCGTCGCATTCGCGGAAAACTTGCGGCCATCGCAGTGATGGAGAAGCGTCAAGGCTGGGGCGAGGCTTTTTCTGAAGACCTGCGCAATGGCGACTGGGACTTCGCTGTGTTCAGTCCCGACGGCAAGCGGCTGAACAAGGACCTCAATACCTGCCGCAGCTGTCACGCGCCGCTGAAGGACACCGACCACCTGTTCTCCATCGACCATCTGCAGTAAGCGCAGGGCCCATTCGGGAGTGCCGATGAAATCCGGCCGCCGCTTCATGGCGCGGCCGGATGAACCGTGTTGCAAAAGAGGTAGCCGATCTTACTTAGTCACTGACGCCATAGCGGTGCAGGTCCATGCCATACACCTGCAACCAGTTCTTGGCTTCGTCCATGTTCGGGACCACCCCGTCGACCAGCGCCCAAAAACGCGGCCCATGGTTCATTTCGCGCAGGTGCGCGACCTCGTGTGCAGCAACGTAGTCGAGTACGAATGGCGGAGCCATGACCAGCCGCCACGAGAACGAAAGCGCGCCCGTCGACGAACACGACCCCCAACGGCTCGTCTGGTCCCGTATCACGAGTCTTTTGGGCCTGACGCCGAGCTGCATGGCGTGTCCGAGAACCCTTCCGTCGAGGTCTCGGCGGGCTTGCCTGAACAGCCAGTTGCGTAGCCGCTGCGGACCGTTGTCACCATCCACCGCGACTCTGATTTCCGTAAACCCGCGCGCCGGCATGTGAAGGTGCACGACTCCTTTGCCGCGTTGTGGCTTCACAAAGACGATGCGGTGCGGAACGCCCCTGAGCGGCATCACTTGCCGATGTGCGAAAGGCACCGGATCCGGCAAGTTGCCAAGCCGTTCACGAACCCAGTCAATGTGGCGGTGGACGAACGAACCAGCTTCACCCAGATCGCACTGCGTTGGAAGGGTTACAATGACGGCACGCCGTGTGCGACTGACCCGAAGCGTTAGGCGGCGCGCTTTCGGATGCCGGCGCACTTCCACCGGTGCCCCCAGATCATCCAATCTCGGGTCATCAAGGGGAACAGGTTTCTTGTCGTCTGCGACCCGCGTCATTCGGGGACCCTTGCTAGAAGTGCGCTCGTTTTATGGAGGTCCGTTTTGGGGGCGGGATAGTTAGGAGTTGGGCGCCCAAAAAAGAGCGTCTTTCCTCATATTAACGTAGCCCGTCCGAACCGTTCAGTTCTTCAAGTCTAGAGCTTCGCCGTCCGCTGCGCCAGAGGGATCGATGAACAAGATTGCCAAGCTATTGGTCTGTTGCGAAGTCGCCGCGCCCACTTTTATAAGCGCCGCACAGAATTGGAGAAACCGAAAGAAGTAATTAAAAATCAGAAACTTAGAGTTAAGCTCACTCAGCTCACAACAGTACGCAGAGGCGCAACAGGTGTGATAAATGTGCCAGTCACGACCCCGTGTTGCAGCTTGATGCGTGACCGAATTACGCCGATGAAAATTATTGTATCAGCCTCCCGAATTGCGACTGGGACCGAAGAACCCTTCGATAAGCATACGGGATGCAAGTGCCCAGAAGCGGAACGGCGCCAGAATCGGGAGTCCCTCGTCCTCGTCCTCGATTTCGCTCAGGTAAGAACCGACAGGCAGTCCTCGCTTCTGAAGTTTTTTGGCCATCGGATCAGGCTTGGCGTCGTTCGCGGGTTCGAACGTGAATGCGACTGAGGAGATCTCACAGGCCCCGCCATGGGCAAGGGATTTCGCCGTCGTCTCATCGATCGATGGCATCTGCGCGATGTGTTCGGCCCGGTGGTCATGCGAGCGAATGAATTGCGTAATCCGCGGGGCGATGTCGTTGCGGAAGCGGGAACCATTAAAGATGCCGTAGTGACCAACACCCTGGGCTTCATAGTGCAATTTTAGAGACGGTGCCAAACCGGGCGTGAGGTCGTGCGCCGCCGCGCATTGACCCAGTCCGGTTATATCGTCCTTTTCGCCCTCAATCGTCATGAGCGGCACCCTCCGGATCGCCGACGGGTCGACCCGCTGGCCCCGGTGCATCATTTCCCCCTTAGGAAGAGCATGGCTGACGAACACGGTATCAATCGTCTGCAGGTAGAATTCCGCGGTCAGGTCCATCACCGCCAAGTATTCATCATAGAATACGCGGTGCTTCTCTGCTGAGTCGCAGTCTCCGTCGACCAGATGCATAAAGAGGTCTTTGTGCGCGAACAGGTGACGATCTAGATTCATCGTCATGAACCCGGTCAACTGCAAGAAGCCAGGATACACCCCCCGCCCGTAGCCGAGGTTCGTCCACGGAACTACCTCGATAACGTTGCTTGCGAACCAGTCTGAGCCTTTTTCTTCGGCCAGCTCGTTCACCACCGTCGGGCTAACCCGCGTGTCAATGGGACCGCCAGCGTAAATCATCGACGATGGTATGCATGGATCGCCCTCGGTTTCCATCAGTGAAATAGCCGCCATGACCGGAACCGCGGGCTGGCAAACCGCGAAGACATGTACGTCTCCACCGAAGTGCTGCAGCATCTGAATGATGTAATCGATGTAGGTATCGAGATCGAAGCGACCCGCACCGAGCGGGATCGTGCTGGCGTCCTGCCAATCCGTGATGTAGACGTCATGATCTGGAAGCAGCCGTTCAACGGTTCCGCGCAACAGTGTCGCGTAGTGACCCGACATCGGAGCCACAATTAGGATTTTTGGGTCCAGGTCAACGCGCTTGGTTGGAATATCTCTGGTGAAATGCAACAGCCGGCAAAACGGCCGCTGCCACACAACCTGCTCACCAACCGCAACGGTCTCACCATCGACCTGAGTTGACCGGATGCCAAATTCTGGTTTGTCGTAACGTCGGGTGGTGCGCTCAAAGACCTCGCATGCAGCCGCTGCATGGCGGCCGATCGACGTGTGCGTCAATGGATTAAGCGGGTTCTTGAAAAATGCCCCGTAGTTTCCTGCAGCAGCTCGCACCGGCCGAACGGCGGCATGGCTAAATTCATACCAATGATAGAGCACGGCGTGCTTCCCCCTTGCACGTTAGCCCAAATTAGGACGATCCCCGTACTCACGAGTAATCTTACTTACTGACGCCGTGTCGCAGCCCCAACTTATTATTCGTTGACGTCAATCCGCCCTTATCACCACCTTGCCCTGATTCGGGTTGTCGAGGGAACCATGTTGAATTGCGGCGACTCGGTTTCAGGGAAGCCAGCAAGTGGGGGTCGCCGCGAGGCTTTGTTGTTGCTGTTTTGTTTTCCTAGTGGACTGCTCTCGGTTTTCACCTGCTTTTACTGATGCGCATTCCAAGAGGCGCAAGGTTGTTTTAGTGAAGACTTGCGGTCATCTCTCACGTAAGACGTCTAGTCTCCACATCTCGCATGGCTGTTTCGAGCGGTTCGATGCGATCCATGGTGGCCTCAAGTAGGCCGGACAGAAAGTTCATCTGAGAAGAATCGTGCGAAAAGTCGCTTCAACCGATTTTCCTGCGCTCAGCGGCAACGGCGCCCAAAATGTTAGATTGGCGACCATCGTGCGATTGCGCTGGATCGCGGTCGCAGGGCAGTTGCTTACGATCGGTTTCGTCAAGCTGTGGCTGGGCTTTGAAGTTCCACTGGCCTACTGCCTGGCGCTGATCGCGTTGTCGGCCTGGTTGAACGTCTTTCTGGTCATCCAGTTTCCGCCGCGCCATCGGTTGACGGACCCCGTCGCCGCGTCACTGCTCACCTATGACATGCTGCAGCTCGCCGTACTGCTCTACTTCACGGGCGGGATCGGAAATCCGTTCGTCATGCTGATCATTGCACCTTGTATTGTCTCGGCGGCGACGCTTCCGGTTGGTTACACCATCGCCATAAGTGCGCTCACGTTGCTGTGCGCCTATGTTCTAACTTATGACTACTGGCCCTTGCCGTGGTTTCCCGGAATACGCTTCGAACTCCCTCTTGTTTACAAGGTCGCCATCCTGGCTTCGGTGGGGACGGGGCTGTTATTCGTGGCGTTTTACGTACGCCGCCTGGCCATCGAGGGTAGAGAAATGTCCGCCGCACTCGCCGCCACCGAGCTCATTCTGGCCCGTGAGCAGAAACTTCATGCTCTGGACGGACTTGCCGCCGCAGCTGCCCACGAACTGGGCACCCCGCTGTCCACCATCTATCTTATCGCCAAGGAACTGGAACACGATCTGGGATCCTCGCACCCGCATGCCGAGGACTTGGCGCTGCTGCGAACTCAATCGAACCGATGTCGTGAAATCCTGAGGAAGCTAACCCGCCGGCCAGACGCGCAGGACCCCATGCACACCTCGGTATCGATTCAGGAGATTCTTTCCGATGCGGCCGCCCCCTACCAGGAGTTGGGCAAGGTTATCATTATCACGTCCGCTCCAGCCGAAGGCGTTTCTGGCAGCGACGCAGCAGAGCCCATCGGAGTGCGCCAGCCGGGCCTCTTCTATGGGCTCGGCAACATCATCGAGAACGCGGTGGATTTTGCTCAATACAACGTCGAAGTCGCTGCCCGCTGGGATGCCGACAACATTGTCGTGGAAATTACCGACGACGGTCCCGGTTTTCGGCACGATCTTATCGAGTCACTCGGCGACCCCTACGTAACGACACGTGGCCAGCATTCCGGCAAGTCCGCCACCGAAGCCACCGGCCTCGGTCTCGGCTTCTTCATCGCAAAGACGCTGCTGGAACGTTCTGGTGCCACCATCGAACTGGAAAACCGAGCCGCTCCGGAGACCGGTGCTAGGGTTCGAATGACCTGGCCGCGCTCGGCTTTCTCGGCTCCTGACGGCTGGAGTCCCCACCAGATTGATGGGCCCCCGGTAGCGGCAGCAGGGTAACTCCCAATCCAGTATGCTGTTTTGTTTATACTCATGAAGGACTTGGCCTGAACCGTCCAAAGACTATGCTGACAAGCGTCAGGAGGAAGACGACCGTGGAAAATAACAACGAAGATCTCTCGTTTCGCCAGGACGAACTGCCTGAGGATGCCTCGTTGCTTGTCGTCGACGACGATAAGGCGTTCTTGCAGAGGCTTGGCCGTGCGATGGAGCAGCGGGGCTTCAAGGTCCGCATGGCGGATACCGTCGCCGATGCGACCGAGCTGATCCGCCAGGAACCACCTGCCTTCGCGGTTGTCGATATGTGCCTCGAGGACGGCAACGGCCTCGAAGTGATAGCCGAGCTGTCAAAGCTGCGCACTAACGCTCGGGCGATCGTCCTGACCGGTTATGGCAACATTGCCACCGCGGTGACCGCCGTAAAGCTTGGAGCTGTCGACTATCTCGCCAAGCCGGCCGATGCCGATGAGGTCACAGACGCGCTTCTCGCGCCGCCGAATTCCAAGGCAGCTCCACCAGAAAACCCTATGTCGGCGGATCGCGTTCGCTGGGAGCACATCCAGCGCGTCTACGAGCTTTGCAACCGGAACGTCTCCGAGACGGCCCGTCGCCTTAACATGCATCGGCGCACATTGCAGCGCATTTTGGCGAAACGCGCGCCGAAGTAGGCCAGGTCATCGGCGCCTGAAGCCAGGCGTCCAGAACTGCGACAGCCGTTGACCCGATAGCGAGCAATACCGCAGTTCCCTAATCCTTTGGGCGTTTTGCCAGTTGCGAGCAGCCAACCATTGCGGTTTTTTATGCGCTGCTGGCCATACCTACCCTTGGAATCGCGTTCGGAGGTATCAATTACAGCCGCGCTCTTTCGGTACAGAATTAGTTTCGGACGGCCGTTGAAGCAGCCGTCCGCGTCTCGTCGAGCCGCCTTGACGAGGGCCGGTCGACAGCCGCGACCGCTTTTCGCGTCGCCTTCCCCTCCAACCTGCCCAATGACCTGAAGAGCCATCCTTATGACCTCAACATTTCCGGCGACGCGAGCTCGGTGAGCGTCGAGATCACCGCCGGTGTACCAACCACTCTTGTTGTGGCGGTCGGCATGAACAAGCTGGATGTCGTCACCGGCACCACCGCAAAGCCGCTGCTTACGGGGTTTTTGACCGGTCGCAAGACGACCCGAATCCGTAAGATGTTCCAACTAACAGCGCTGCAGGCTTCGGGGCGAGGGCCGAACTCGAAAGGACGGTCCGGCGCGGTGGCGCAGCCAATGCGCGCCTGCCGAGCGACGTTGAGATTAGCCAAGCGTTGTCGGGATTAGACGGCGCTCCGCGAAGTGGTCCATGCCGGTCTACCCAGGACAGTCGCAGGGTTTGCCCGATGCCGCCGAGTTGAGCGTCCGAAGCGCCAGATCGGCGCGAACTGCGTCGGCTTCACTTCTAGGAGCGCGTCTAGCGCACTAGAAACAGCGGGCTCTCGAGAGCTACGGCGAGTGGTCGCAGATCTTCGGTTGGCACCGTCAGCCCGCCATACTGCGCGATGACAAACCCCGCCCGTGTCCGGCGGATTGTTTCGGCAACGCTTGCAGGCTCTCCATAGGCGGCTCGCGCGATCAGGATTTCCGCCGAGTGACCTTGCGACAATAGCAGCCGGGCTTGGCCTTCCAGCCATTGCAGGTATTCGGGACTGTCTCCGACGAGCAGGGCGATGATGTCACCTCGCCGCGCACCTTTTCCCGCCAGCCGCTCGGCTGTCCGCATCATCCCCAGCATGCGTTCGGGGTCTTCAACGGCAACAACGATGGGGCCGGAGGTCCGCCGCGTGCATGGTCCCACCGTGCACAGCCCCGTGGCGTCTCGGACTGCGCCGAGAATTTCGCCCAGAACCCGGCCGTCACGGGCCCCAAAAGCCTCACCCATGACGATTACATTCCACGGCCCGGCTTCTGCGCAGACCCTTGCGAGTGCGTTGATCGGGTCGTCCCTCACGCTTCTCGCCCAAATTCGCGTCTCGGACCGTTTCGCCACGGATTCCAGGCGCCGGCGGATTGCCTGGAAGGCAGCATGGAACTCCCGGTCGAGATCCTGGCTCGACAGCGTCCGCGAAACGCGGCCGGTCAGGGAGATCTCCTTCGCGAAGGGGTAGGCCGTCAGCTCGATGAGCCGCCGATCCTCGACAAACAACCCCTCGATCTCCGAGTCGAACGCCTTGGCGATCCGAACCGCGGCCTCGAACGCCGCGTCAACAGCGCTGGTCCTGCAACCAAGCCGCAATACGACACGTCCGCGGGCCTCTTCGGCCGAGGCAACATGACCTATCATGTCATCGCTTCTCCCTTTCCTGCCTCATTAGCGCCCGCCCCCGCGGATTTGGCGCGTTCGGCAAAGATTCTCAGCTTGTCTTCGACCCGGGCAAACAGCGTGCCTTCCGGATAGGCGCCGTCCGCCCCCCGTTCACCCGCCGGCCGTCCCGTCAGAATCCCAATCCCCTGCGCAATTGACGATACCGCAAACACGCTGAACTTGTTTTCCTTAACGGCATCAACGACATCCTCGCGCAGCATCAAATGCTGCACGTTGGCCTTCGGTATAATAACGCCTTGTCCGCCCGTCAGCCCGCGCGCCCTGCAGACATCGAAGAAGCCCTCGATCTTTTCATTTACGCCACCGATCGCTTGCACTTCGCCAAGCTGGTTGACCGAGCCCGTCACCGCGATCCCCTGCTTGATTGGCGCATCGGCAAGTGCCGACAATAGAGCATAAAGCTCAGTCGAAGACGCGCTGTCTCCATCCACGCCGCCGTAGGATTGCTCGAACACAAGCGAGGCCGAAAAGGCCAGTGGCCGCTCTTGGGCGAAAATGCCGGCGAGATACCCCCAAAGGATCATGACGCCTTTGGAATGTAGCGGCCCGCCAAGCTTCACCTCACGCTCGATATCCACCATCCGTCCTGGACCGAAGCGCACGCGGGCGGTGATGCGGTTGGGACGGCCAAACGAGAATTCGCCAAGCTGCAGAACGGAAAGGCCATTGATTTGGCCGGTTTTCTCGCCGTCGGTATCGACAAGTACGATGCCTCGCTCAAAGGTCTCCTGATCGCGATCACGCAGACGGTCGGCCCTCTGCACATGCTCATCAATGGCGCGGCGAACATCTTCCCGGGTGGTCACAATTCGCTCCGCCTCGGTGGCCCAATAGTCGGCCTCCCGAACGATGTCGCCGATTCTCGAAACCTCGATGGATAGCTTTTCACGGTCGCCAGCCATGCGGCTGCCTTCCTCGATGATCCCAGCGACCGCACCCTTGTCGAGTGGTTTCAGTTTGTATTCGCCGACGATCGCGGTAACCAGACGTGAATAGGACGCGGCGTTGTCCTTGGTGCGTGCAATGGTGTCGTCGAAGTCGGCTTGCACTTTGAACAGCTGCTGAAACTCCGGGTCGCCCTGTGACAGCAGATAATAAAGCTGCCGGTCTCCAAATAGCACGACCTTGACTTTGAGCGGGATCGGTTGCGGGTCGAGCGTCTGAGTTGTCACGATCCCGAGGTTTTCAGCCGGTTGTTCAATTCGGATCGAGCGCGTGCTCAAAGCCCTCTTCAAGGCCTCCCAGGCAAACGGCGACAACAAGAGCTTTCGCGCGTCGATCAACAGGTAGCCACCATTCGCGCGATGCAGTGCGCCCGGCTTGATAAGCAGGAAATCCGTGACCAGCGCCCCCATCTGAACCAGATGTTCCGACTTGCCGATGAGGTTGTCATGGGTTGGGTTCGTTGCTTCGACGACGGGCGCACCCTTGGCTTCCTCTTCCTGCGCGATGATCGCGTTGACCATGTACCGGCGGAATCGCGGATCACGTGAAGAATCGACCGGTTGCGGAACGAAATCACCTTGCTCTCCGCTTCCCTCGCCGATGAACAGCTGCGCGTTCGCGACAAGATCACTCTCCACAGAGCCCAGAAAGTCACGTGCGCCCTCATCCTCGCCGAACTCAGCTAAAACGTCGACCAAGGCAGCTTTGACAGCGTTTGCGGCGACTTCTTCGTTGAGCGCCCGCAGGTTCTGGCGTCGCTCCTTGTCCGCGCGCGGGAAACTCTGTAGCAATTCGGAGAGCTCCTGTTGCAGCGCTTCAATGTTCTCACGCACGGTCGCTTGCATGCTCGGTGGCATGGCTGCGAACGCTTCCGGTTTTACGACCTTGCCTTCCAGCATCGGCGCGAACGTGAAGCCCAACGGTGTCCGCAGGAATGCGATGCCGCGCTGCTCGGCCCGTTCTCCCAAAGCCTGCAGTTGCTCTTCGGGCTGTCCACCATACTCAGCATCGATGGAACGCGCGCGTGCTTGGTAGTCTTCGCTGTCGAAGGCGGCCGGAAGTGTCGCGCGAAGTTCGTCGAGCAGCGCGACCATGGCCTTTTCCAGCCGCAGTGCGTGGCCTGGCGGCAATCGCAAGGCATTTGGCGCATTGGCGTGTTGGAAATTATTGACGTAAACCCAGTCATCGGGGCGCGCGGCTTCCGCCGCCAGTGCCGTCAAGGCTGACCGTACCGCGGCGCTCTTGCCGGAGGCATCCGGGCCCAGGACGAAAATATTGTAGTCGTGCGACCCCATCCCGGCCCCGAACCGCAATGCCTTGAGTGCGCGCTCTTGCCCGATCAGTCCATGTATTGGATCAAGATCATCGGTGGTTTCGAATTTCAGCGTATCCGTATCCACGGTCCGCCGAAGTTCGTCAGCGGGCAGCGCCGCCTCGGACGGAGGTGAAGAGGCCCCATGGGAATGGCTGTTGTTGTCGCCTTCTGATCCCTTGGTCCCGGTTTCCGGTCGACCGTCTTTTTTTCCCTTCCTGCCCAGCCCGAAAATCATTCTCTGCCCGCCCTATACTATACTCGTGCCTATCTGTGACTTGACGGCCCAGAGGGCCATGAACCACGCTCTCGGCGCATG
>JAUWFF010000214.1 GCA_030607105.1 Filomicrobium sp. | reverse complement strand
GATGCGCGCGCCACGCGCCTTGGCGTGCTCATAATCCTCCAAAACAACAATTCCCGCGCCTTCCCCAATGACGAACCCGTCACGGTCTCTGTCATAGGGTCGCGATGCCCGCTGCGGGTCATCATTGAAGCCAGTCGAGAGCGCCCGGCAAGCGGCAAATCCAGCCAGAGCGATGCGGCAGATCGGACTCTCTGTACCACCGGCAACCATCACATCGGCATCACCAAGTTGTATCAACCGCGCGGCGTCGCCGATCGCGTGCGCGCCCGTTGAACACGCCGTTACTACCGCGTGGTTCGGGCCCTTTAGGTGATGCCGGATAGAGACATACCCCGAGGCGAGGTTGATAAGACGGCCCGGAATAAAGAACGGACTAATGCGTCGGGGGCCCTTCTCCTTCAACAAGATCGACGTGTCGGCGATGCCGCTCAACCCGCCGATCCCAGAACCGATCAACACCCCTGTCCGTTCCTGCTTCTCAGGCGTATCCGGATTATAACCGGAATCATCGATGGCCTGGTCAGCCGCCGCCATCGCATACGTTATGAACGCATCGACTTTGCGCTGTTCCTTAGGCTCCATCCAGTCGTCCGGATTGAACAATCCACCTGATGTATCGCCGCGCGGAACAAAGCAGGCGATCTGCGAAGCAATGTCCGCAACCTCAAACTCTTTCACACGCCGCGCGCCGCTCTTCCCGGCCAACAGCCGGCTCCAGCTAGCTTCCACCCCACAACCGAGCGGAGTAACAAGTCCCAACCCGGTGATCACCACACGACGCATGGCTTCCTTTCCTGTAAGCGTACACGGCAGCATCTAAGCAAGAGCGACCTACCGCTATCGACTAAAGCAGATGGCGTCTTGAAGCCTCGCGCGTGCAGCTTCAAGCCCCCAAACAGTGAACCCGGCAGCCAGAAAGCCGCGCCCCCTCGATCACCCAATCACGCACCGCTCGTTAGGCCGCGTTGGCATTCTTTTCGAGGAATTTCACGGCATCGCCGACTGTTAGGATGTGCTCAGCGGCATCATCCGGAATTTCGCAGCCAAACTCTTCTTCAAAGGCCATGACCAGTTCGACTGTATCAAGGCTGTCCGCACCTAGATCATCGATAAAACTCGCCGAATCCGAGACCTTATCCGCTTCGACGCCAAGATGCTCGACGACGATCTTCTTCACGCGCTCTGCGACTTCGCTCATTTTATTGTCTTCCTTCCTTTGCTTAACGTCTTGTCGACACCGCCCCGGCTCGACAAATTCCTGTAGTTCCCGTTCCAGCCGCCCTGCAGAGCGCAACCCCAAAAAAGGCTGCCGTGGTTGTATGGGCTTGCGGACATTGCCACCGACTGGCTTTGGAAAACCCCTCTTCGAGGGGTTCTCCGCCGGTAAAGCGAAGGCTCGTTAACACACTTCATAAGGCTTGGCCAGTTGGCGGTCCGGGGCGCGCCAAACGTTGTGAAACGAGCACCAAGCCGCCCCGTCTGCCAAAGACGCACACGCTGAGGTGTCCAACCGATTAGACCATCGCCATCCCGCCGTTGATATGAAGCGTCTGGCCGGTAACGTATCCGCCAGCCGCGCTCGCCAAATAGAGCGCTCCAGCGGCGATATCATCGGCCTCACCAAAGCGCTGAGCCGGGATCATCTTGGAGATTTCCTCGGTCTGCTTCTCGTTCAACGCGGCCGTCATATCGGTCTTGATGAACCCCGGCGCGATGCAATTAGCAGTAATCCCCCGCGAGGATACTTCTCGTGCCAGCGACTTCGTCATCCCGATCATCCCGGCCTTCGAGGCCGCATAATTGGCCTGCCCAGGATTTCCAAAGACACCAGAAACCGACGAAATATTGATAATCCGGCCAAAACCGGACCGATTGCGCATCATATGGCGCGATGCGGCCCGCATCAGCATAAAGGTTGCGGACAGATTGACGGCAACGACGTCATCCCACTCCTCATCCTTCATCACCATGAAAAGATTGTCTCGGGTGAGCCCGGCATTGTTGACGATGATATCCAGTCGGCCCATTGCCCCGACCGCATCATCAACAAGCTTCGCGACCTCCTCGCGATTCGAAAGATCACAAGGCAGCACATGCACTCGGTCGCCCAGCGCGCGGGCCAGCTCATCGAGTTTGTCCTCGCGCCGCGCCGAGATGGCAACTGTGGCGCCAGCCTTGTGAAAGGCCGATGCAATCGCGCCGCCAATGCCTCCCGTTGCCCCGGTAACAAGAGCATTTTTTCCAGTGAGATCGAACATATCCGACATTACATTCCTCATTCAGCCGGCCTGCTCCGCACTAGGCGCACACAGCCGAAGCGTGGGCTCCGATATCCTCCGGCGAACCAATGCTCGCCGACTTGAGGTCCCGCGCCGGTCGCCTAACCAAACCGGCAAGCACCTTGCCAGCACCGATCTCATAGACGTCCGTAATGCCGTTTGCTGTCATGAAGAGCACACTCTCACGCCACCGCACGCGGCCCGTCACCTGTTCAACCAACCGGGAGACGATCTCGGCTGGATCGGAAATGGCTTCCGCCAGCACGTTTGCTACGACGGGTACTGTTGGCGCCTTCATTTCAACCTTCGAGAGCGCCTCGGTCATCGCATCGGCCGCAGGTTGCATCAGCAAACAATGAAACGGAGCGGAAACCGGCAGTGGAACGGCCCGGCGAACACCGTGCGCCTTCCCAATTTCGCCAACACGATCAATCGCCGACTTATCCCCCGATAAAACAACCTGAGTCGGGTCATTATCGTTCGCAATCTGGCAGACATCGCCTTGCGCGGCCTCCGCCGCCACCTTTTCGGCGACATCCACGCTGACGCCCAGCAGCGCCGCCATGCCCCCTTTTCCAACGGGCACGGCCTGCTGCATGGCCTGCCCACGCAGTTTCAGCAACCGCGCGGCATCAGAGATAGACAATGCCCCGGCAGCCGCCAGCGCTGAATACTCACCAAGCGAATGCCCTGCCACGTACTTCACACGCTCGGACAAAACCAAGCCATGCTCTGCCTCAAGCACGCGCATGACCGCCATGGACACCGCCATCAAAGCGGGCTGCGCATTCGCTGTCAGAGTCAGCGCTTCTTTAGGCCCCTCCCACATAATCGCAGAGAGATTTTGACCGAGCGCATCGTCCACTTCATTGAACACAGCTCTTGCACTAGCGAATTCCTTCGCCAGCTGCGCGCCCATTCCGACCTCTTGGCTGCCCTGCCCGGGAAATACGAATGCCGTACCCATTTTACCCTTGAGTTGGTGTGTGTTCGTTGTTGACAAATCAGTGGCAGCGGCAAGAGCACAGCTTCCCGCATCAAGTCAAGCACTGGTACCGGCTCTAAATTGCCAGGCTAGTGGTGTGGTCGATCCGGCGCAAACATCGATTTGACCCTTGCGTAAGGACCATTTCCGGCTATAACACCGCCTTCGCGTCCGGTTGGAGGCTGAACGGAAGGTCATCACGCCCGGTTTTACGGGCATTATGGCAGAGCCGTGGGGCTCGTCTTCCCGTGTCTCCACTCTCGTGGGTATCCTGGTGGGCCTTTCCCCGCTATTCGACCAGTCCATTGGTCGGTAAAGCGTGCCGGTCCGCAAGGGGCTATGCGCCGGGCCAACATGATGAATCGAAAGAAAGGTCATTACGCATGCCGCTCTACGAGCATGTTTTCCTTGCACGTCAGGACGCCTCCGGCGCCCAGGTCGAACAGCTGACCAAGGAGTTTTCCGATATCCTCCAAGCCGCCGGCGGCAAGGTCGTTCGCTCCGAGCATTGGGGCCTCAAGTCACTCGCATATAAGATCAAGAAGTCCCGCAAGGCCCACTACACGATGCTCAATCTCGATGCGCCGCCCGCTGCCGTCAACGAAATGGAGCGGCGCATGCGGCTGTCAACCGACATCATCCGCTTTATGACGATCCGAGTGGACGAGCACGAAACTGAACCCTCGGTGATGCTGCGCAAGCAAGACCGCGACGACCGCGGCGGCCGCGGTGGTCCACGCGGCGGCGATCGCGACCGACGAGGCGGCGGCCCACGTGGCCCGCGCGGACCTCGAC
>JAUWFF010000090.1 GCA_030607105.1 Filomicrobium sp. | reverse complement strand
CGAGGGCGGCTACCCCGGCGCCAATCAAACAGATACGGAGTTCTTTGCCTCGCGGCCGAACTTCAAGGCCGCGCGATTTACCGCGTTCGGCATGACGAAGCGGGCCGGGCGTTCGGTGGAGAACGATCCGGGCTTTCAGGGTCTGTTGCAGTCGCAGTCAGATGCGGTCTGTCTAGTGGCGAAGTCGTGGGATTATCATGTGCGGGTCGCGCTCGGGATCTCCAACGAGGAGAATATCGAAAGTGTGCGCGAGTCGATCTCGGCGGTAGTCGCCTCCGGGCGGGAAGCGATGCTTGATGCCGAGCACTTCTTTGACGGGTACAAGGCCAACAAGACCTATGCGCTGCAGGTCGTTCGTGCTGCCTACAAAGCTGGCGCGCGGTGGGTGGTGCTGTGCGATACCAACGGCGGGACGCTGCCGCATGAGCTGGAGCGCATCGTCAAAGAGGCGCTGGAACATGTTCCTGGAACAAAACTCGGGATCCACACGCATAACGACACCGAAAACGCGGTTGCCAACTCTTTGGTCGCGGTGCGGGCTGGGTGCCGGCAGGTGCAAGGGACGCTTAACGGCCTCGGGGAACGCTGCGGCAACGCGAACCTCACGTCGATTATCCCGACGCTGCTGCTGAAAAACGAGTATGCCGATCGCTTTGAGACTCAGGTGACGGCGGAACGGCTGAGAACGCTGACGCATGCGTCGCGGGTGCTTGATGAAGTCGTGAACCAATCACCCTACCGGCACGCGCCCTACGTCGGAGAGAGCGCGTTCGCGACGAAAGCCGGTATACATGCTTCCGCGATTTTGAAAGATCCTGAGACCTATGAACATGTTCCGCCTGAGAGTGTCGGCAACCGGCGACGGGTGTTCGTATCCGACCAGGGCGGACGTTCCAACATCATGGCCGAGCTCAACCGTCTCGGGATCTCTGTCGACAAGGATGACCCACGCATCCCAACGATGCTTGATGCCGTAAAGAGACGCGAGGCGCAGGGCTACTCCTATGAATCAGCGGATGCGTCTTTCGAGCTTCTGGCTCGTCGCGAGCTTGGCGAGGTGCCGCGATACTTCTCCGTCGATTCGTTTCGGGTGATGGTTGAGCGACGACACAACGCGCGCGGTCAGCTGGTCACCATTTCGGAAGCGATCGTCAAAGTCTTCATCAACGGTGATCCTGACCCGCTGTGGTCGGTGGCCGAAGGCAATGGTCCGGTCAATGCTCTGGATTCAGCGTTGCGCAAGGATTTGGGCCGCTATCAAAGCCACATCGCCGAGGTCGAGCTCGTCGACTACAAGGTGCGCATCCTAACCGCTGGCGGTGGTACGGAAGCGGTGACGCGGGTGCTCGTGGAAAGCCATGATCGCAGCACGGGTGAGCGCTGGCTCACGGTCGGCGTTTCGCCCAATATAATTGATGCGAGCTTTGAGGCTTTGGTTGACTCAATCAACTTCAAGTTGATGAAGGATGGTGCTCGCGAGGCCGTTCACGTGGCCTGACGGGCTGCGCTGGGCTGTGCCAGGAGCAAAAAAAAGCCGCCCGTGAACGGGGCGGCTTTCTCGTTGGCGTTTGCCCAGCGATGGGCGCGGCCAATCTTGATTAGTTTAGAGCAGTTCGATGTTGTTTACGGCTGATTTGCCGGAGCGGCGATCGACTTCCGTGTCGAAAGCCACTTTCTGGCCTTCAGCGAGGCCACGGATTCCGGCGCGTTCAAGGGCCGTCGCGTGGACGAATACATCCTTGTCGCCCTCATCGGGAGCGATGAAGCCGTAACCTTTTTGTTCGTTGTAGAATTTAACGGTACCGTTTCGCATTTCTAATGCCTTTTCAATTGCGTTAGCGGGTGAAACCTTGCGCGCGTGTCTGCGTCTTCTGGCTTCGAATTCTCGAGTTTGGGTGGGTTTCTGAACGTGCGCCTAGCAATTTTCGAAGGCGTAGGGGCCCTGTCGTCCGGCCAAATTCGACGCTCAATGTATATGCGCTTGTCGCTCAAACCGCAAGTTTAAGCTTGTTCACCCCTAACTCTCCAAAATTGCCTTTGCTGCGTCGGCGGGCGTCAACTGGCCGTTAAGAACTGTGTCAGCGAGCTGATCAATGAGGTCACCGCCTGTCTTGATGCGATCTGCGACCAGATCAGCGGCAGCGCGGGCGATGAGGTAGCGGGCGCGGCGGCGGCGGCGGCCAGCCGCCGGGGCGGCCAGGATTGGGCCCGCTAGATTGTCAATGACGGACAGGAGGTCGTTAACGCCTTCGCCGGTAAGTGCGGTAGTCTTTAACAGCGGCACCTGCGCGCCTGCGCGGATGGAGAGCGCACCCTTCAGCTGTTGAAGGGCTTGTTCGGCGCCTTCCCGGTCGGCTTTGTTGACGACGAGGATATCGGCGATTTCCAACAAACCCGACTTCATTGCCTGAATGTCGTCGCCTAGCCCTGGAGCCGAGGCAACGATGCGTATGTCGGCGACTTCGGCCACGTCGATCTCGTTTTGCCCGGTGCCGACGGTCTCCAAGAGGATGAGGTCGAAATCGGCCGCGTCAAGGGCGTCGATGATGCGCACCGCGGCCGGTGACAGGCCGCCCAAATAGCCGCGGCTGGCCAACGATCGGACGAAGACGCCATTATCATTAAGCGCGGCCGTCATGCGGATGCGGTCGCCCAGGATGGCGCCGCCGGATACAGGACTTGTTGGATCAACCGCGATAACAGCGACCTTGCGCCCGCTCTTGCGAAGTTCGCCGATGAGGGCATTGACAAGTGTGGATTTGCCGGCGCCTGGCGGGCCGGTCAGCCCGACGATGAGAGCGTTGCCGAGATACGGCTGAAGGCTCCGAAGAAGTTCGGGTGCATCCTTGGACAGGCTTTCCAGCGCGGTGATTGCAGCGGCAATGGCCCGCCGTTCACCGCGGCGCAGGCCGGCAAGAAGGTCGGCGGCCTTGCTGCCTACCTCGGTCTTCACGCCGGCGGACGTTGTGGGGGGCTTCGCTTGCGACATGGGTGGCTGATACGCGAAGGCTGAGGGTTGCTGCAAGAGGCGGTTGGGGAAAAAGGGGGTGGATTGATCTCAGTACCAGAGGCCGGGGAAGCGATAACGTGGCCGCATGGCGATTGGACCGTAGCCCAACATCGATATCATTGGTTCTTCGACGACGGCGATTGGGGGTTGGCTCAGATGACCAGATAGCTCCTGCAAGCGGGCGACGCGCTCCTCGGTGGGGGGATGGGTGCGTAGCAGTGAGGGCTGCGGGATGCGGCGGGCAGGCACCGGATAAATGAGGTCCTCCCAAAAATGACCCTGGTAGCGTTCGAGCTGGCTCAAGGCGGCGGCAAGACCCAGCGGGTCGCCGGTCAGTTGGGCGGCTTCAAGGTCCGCGTCAAATTCTCGTGCACGAGACAGACCTAGCTGCAGCAGACTTGTAAGCGCGGGCGCGAAATATAGCACGAGCACAGCCCACCAGGAGAACGGCGCATCGCCCGTCAACATGCCAAGAACATTAAAAATCACGAGCACCAAGGCTACGTAGGACAGCACCTGCACGAACCTCGTCATGATGTCGGCAATGTTCATCAGCCGCAGGTCGTTGTTGTTGATGTGGGAGACTTCATGGGCGAGCACGCCGGCGATCTCGCGCAGGCTTAGGCGACGCAGCAGGCCCTCGGTTATACCGATTGCGGCATGTGCCTGTGTGCCGGTGGCAAAGGCGTTAAGTGTGGCGCTCGGAATGAGATAGAGTTCTGGCCGCGCCGGCAACTCAGCGCGCCGGCTGAGTTCGTCGAGGATCAGACTTAGCTGATCTTGGCCCCTTGGTACTTTGCGCGCACGATACAGGCGCATGACAGCCGCTGGAGGAATGCTCGGCGCCATCAGGACTAGAAGCCCGATGATGCCCGCAGAGAAGACTATGCCGAGTGGGCCCCACAGCAATGTTGTGGCGATCGCCAGAATAAGCCCTATGCCGCCAATCAGCAGCAGGGAATGGACTGCATTGCGTTGCTTGTGTTCTTGCAGTTGGTCGGCGTCGAGGAGCGGTCCCACGAGGCTTGGTCCTCGTCTCACTTGCAATGGCCTCCACAAAAGAAGCCGGTCTAGAATTTCTCCAGGGTGACTTCGTCAGGCGGCGCCTCGCCAGAGATGCGAGAGGCCTCGACAATCGCGGGGACGATTGCATCCGCGTTTGTCACCGCCGTGAAATTAACGTCGAGACCATCACGAATGAATTGCTGTGAGCGCATGTGCCTCAGCAACTCCATGAACGGATCCCAGAAGCCCGCGATATTGGCCACGATGATCGGCTTTCGGTGTTGACCTAGCTGTGACCAAGTTAGTTGTTCGACAAGTTCTTCCAATGTGCCGATACCGCCCGGCAGCGCCACGAATGCATCCGATCGTTCAAACATCAGGCGTTTACGCTCATGCATATCGCCGGTGACGATGAGTTCGTCAACATCTCGAAGCATATGTTCACGCTCAGAGAGGAAGTCAGGGATGATGCCGGTTACCTTGCCGCCAGAGGAGATTGTCGCGCGGGCTACTTCGCCCATCAGACCCATTCCACCGCCGCCATAGATCAGGCGAATTGACGCGGCGCTGAGGGCTTTTCCGAGCGATAATGCCGTCTCAGCATAGATGGGATTAGTACCGTGACCGGAGCCACAGTAAACGCAGACCGCCTCTGGGCTGCGGTCTGACGTAGTAAGACTGCTGGTTGGACTCTCGTTGATTTTGTTCAGGTTCAAGTCGGATTGATTGCTCATTGTACGTTCCGATAGTGGCGTGATTGGCGCGGCCGGATTTTCTGTGCATTTTTTGTTTATCCCCCCGAGTTGGCGGGAAAGTGATGCGAGCACAACTCAAAGAATGATCGCGTAAGAGTGTGACCCCATACTAAATCCATTCGCTGACAGTTAACCGAATTCAATTGCAAATCGTTTTTCTGCAGCGGTTTCATTGGTTTGGCGGCTATTTCGTGGTTAGTGTTGGTCTGCGGGGGCGGGTCGGAGACATTGCTTATTGCGGTCATGTTTGCTTTGGGTAACGCGCAGTCAACAGGAGGCCGCGTAACATGAGGGGGCGTTACCTCTCCACATTGTTCCTGGTGCTCTCCTTCGTCTTGGGCCTGTGGCTGTTGTTAGGTGTCTTCGGCAAGGTGCGGGAGCCTGAGTGGCAGCCGGTCGGGCTCGGTTCGCCGCGCCAAGCCGCTTCATCCTGGCCGTCGGTTGGTTGGCACCTAGCGGTTGCGGCGCCGCCGGCCGTTGCGCAGGGCGGTTCGGAGGAGCGCTCTGAAATCCTTTCGCCAAGGCCACCGAAATTCTCGCGGATTATCATAAGACTGGGGTTCGAATCTTCGTTTGAAGGGACTGGACGACCTGGGCAACGCGTTGAAATTATACTTGATGACAAACGAGTTGCCTCGATCAGAGTTGATGCAGACGGACGTTGGCGGGCATCGATGCCGCTACTTGGTGCTGGAGATTACCGCGTTTCGGTCGTCGCCCGGGAGCCGGGCCGCAATTCTATCGTCTTCGGGCAGAACGTGCGGATCGCGATCCCGCAGAAGGCGGCCACCAGAGAAATCGTGGCCTATGAGCAGAGCGGGGCCGAACGCGAGGCCGATCTGCGTGCACACGCCGAGCGGCTTGCGAAAGCAGCCAGTAAGAAGTTTGACGAGTTCACCATGACACAAGACGTGGGCTCACAGCGCCAGGACAGCCAGAAAACCGAAGTCGCCCAGGAGCCTGAGACCACCAAGGACAAAGGCGATGAAAATGGGGGCGATGAAGTTGGGTCTGGCTTGTCATACGACCAGGTTGAGGACTGGTTCAAAAGGTCGGCGGAGGATTATCACCGTTATGTCGTGCCCGAGCTTGCCCGCAAGGGCGAGCGGCCTTCGGCCGTCGAGATTGATGATGCGACGGTGCCATTGCCCGAATCGTCCAGCGGCAGGACGGCCGTGGCGCCTTCTGGCCCAAGTGTGATCCAGCGCGCGCAAGACTGGTTCCGGGACGCCAACAGGACCTATCAAGAAACAATTGTGCGCGATCTTTCGCAGGAGCAAC
>JAUWFF010000209.1 GCA_030607105.1 Filomicrobium sp. | reverse complement strand
TAGAAGATCTCCGCGCTGTTCTACATGGCCCTCGATTTCGACCGGCTGCGCCACGAAGTCGAAATACTGATCGTCGCGCAGCGGGCCTCCATTCTGGTTGCCCAGCAGCATGAAGTCCTGGCCGGCCACCTTGTCGGTTGCTACGAAGACCGGCGGCACGCCACCCAGGAGGCAGAAGTTGGCGCAGGCCTTGTGCGCAAGTCCAGTGCCGGGACGCATTGCCCCAGCAACACATTTGCCATCGCAGATTTCGCCGGCAATCCGCCAGCGGCCGAGGTCTTTGGCTGCCGGCGCGATTTGCGGTTCGCCGTCCGGCGCATTGACGGCTTCCATCTTGCCGACCTGCAGCGCATCAAGCTCTCCGCGCTTCAAAAGGATGCCGCTGACCTCGACGACCTGCCCATCAAGCGCGGCTGCCTCACTAGCCACGCCGCGCTTTCCCTGGCCGTTGAGCATCAGCGTCCGTCCGTTCGGAAAACGCTCGCTTGGCCGCGCATGAAGGACTGGATAGGGTTTGGCCTGAAGCACGCCTGTGAGCTTCTGTTGTCCCGCGCCCCACAAGAATGCGCCCGAACCAGCGCTCCTCTGACCGGCCGCCGTGAGATAGCCAACGGCGGCAAACAGTACGACAAGTCCGATGCCGACAACCGGCAAAAACCAACTCAGGGAACCGGGCGCGGCGTTGATATAGCCGACAAAGAACCCGTCATCGTCCTTTTGCGTCATACCGCCTCTCCGTGCCCTTCCAGGGGGCTCACTACTGGCTCAACATAAGTACCGGGCGGTTTGGCCGCTGGATCGAGATACAGCCGATTGCCGTCAAGCTTCAGCCGGTATGTGGCAACCTTCTCCGTGAACGGCGCCGGCGCACACCCATCTTCAGGGCGGTACTGGAAGCCATGCCACGGGCACGTCACACAGCCGTCAACGATCCGCCCCTCGCCGAGCGGTCCATTTTGGTGGGCGCAAGCGTTCGTCAACGCGGACAGTTTGTTCCCATGGCGGTAGATGGCGACCTTCTCGCCGTTGTCCAGCATCACGATCTTGGCCCGGCCATCTGCGATCGTCGCGGGATTGCCAATCTCAAGCCAGTCCGCTGCTTCAGCACCTTGGATTGCTCCGGCCTGCTGCGCTTCTTCGTGCGCATCCCGCCAGGCGGCTGCAACGTGCAGCAGCGTTACAATCGCAACGCTCAGCACCGTTACCACGACGAAGGCCCCGTTATCACCGCTTTGCAGATAGCCGAGCGCGACATGAGCGACGACCGCCGCATATGCGACGTAGATCGACATATGCAGCGCCTTCCATGTCGGAGGCGACAGGAACTTCAGCCAGAAATCATGGCTCGTTGCCGCCAGGATGATCAGCACGAACAGCGCGAAGATCCCAAAGGCCTCGAATGGAAAACCGATGACCTGGCCGTAACTGGTGTTCGACACGAGCAGTCCGACGTACGGGGCCGTCGGCGAGAAATTGAAGTACCAGTCGATCACGAATGCGGCGTGCGTGAAGGCGACCGCCGCCGTGATCACGCCAAGGTGCCGGCGGTTGTAGAGCACCGGCAGGAAGCGCCGGTCAAACCGAGCCAGCGGTCCGATACACAATACGACGGTCATCAGCAGGAAAGCGCAGGTGCCAAACGCACGAATGCGCTGGATTGGATAATCCGTCCCTTGCGCCCCCGGTGCCCACATCGGTGCCACCTTCAAGAACAGCAGGACATAGACCGCCACCATTGCCAGAACGACGATGTCGTAAAAGACCTTGGACCGGTTCCACTGCACCGGCTCGTAGAGCACGCTCATGGCGCCGGTGCCTCCTTTGGTGGCTCAAGTTGAACTGCCGGCCGTTTGTCGAACCTCGACTGTTGCAGCACGAAGGCCGCAATCAACAGGCCGGGGAGCAGGAGCGCGAGCAGACCCCAGATGCGCCGATGCGCCCGTCGGTGTGCGGTCTTCATTCCCCTTCCTCTTCCTGGTTCAATCCACGCCAATGAAAGCTATCGTTGTCCCTCAAGTTCAATCCATCGGGCCAGCACCACCGGCCACAACACGATGATGCCAGGGATCAGCAACGGGCGGAATGCATAGGCCCCGCGCGCATCCTCATCGATGCGATCGATTCCAATAAGCAGAAAAAGGGCGGCGACGATTGCGCCGATCCCGGCATAGACTGTCACTAACCAGATAAGCAACTCAGCCGTTTCCATGCCCACACCCTTCGGTTTCCAGTGAAGTCGCCCGATTTCATTCCGTCAGGATCTCGGACCGACGCCGGCGTATTCGATGCCGGCTAAAGAGGCCATCTCGGGTTTGAATGTCACCAGGTCGGAAACTTCAAACTGGTTGAGGTGATTGTACCCGCACGCTCGCGCCATCACCTTCATCAGGTCGACGGACGCCTGAAAGAAGTTCGCGAGCCGCTGAGCTGACTTCTCAACGACCAGGCGAGACACCAGGTTGGGCTTCTGCGTCGCGATCCCAACTGGGCAGCTGTTGGTGTGACAGGCGCGCATGGCGATGCAGCCGATCGCCTGCATCGCGGAATTCGACACGGCGATGGCATCGGCGCCAAGCGCCATGGCCTTGATAAAGTCTGCTGGTGTGCGCAATCCGCCTGTGATCACAAGAGACACGTCCCTGCGGCCAAGGCCGTCGAGATGACGTCGTGCCCGCGACAGCGCCGGGATGGTTGGAACGGATATGTGGTCTCGGAACAAAATCGGAGCCGCACCGGTACCGCCGCCGCGGCCATCCAGAATGATGTAATCGACCCCGACATCCAACGCGGCGTCGATGTCCTGCTCCACGTGCTGCGCTGACAGTTTGTAGCCAATCGGGATGCCTCCGGTGCGCGAGCGCACCTCGTCGGCGAACGCGCGGACCTCACTTGTCGAAGTCCAGTCGGGGAACCGAGATGGCGAGATGGCATCCTCGCCCTCGTTCAAGGCGCGGACTTCGGCGATTTTGCCCGTCACTTTTTTTCCTGGCAGGTGCCCGCCGGTGCCGGTCTTTGCCCCCTGCCCGCCCTTGAAATGAAACGCCTGGACCGACTGCAGCTTGTCCCAGCTGAAGCCGAAGCGCCCGGATGCAAGTTCATAGAAATAGCGGCTGTTTGCCTGCTGCTCTTCGGGCAGCATTCCACCTTCGCCCGAGCAGATGCCTGTGCCCGCAAGTTCCGCCCCGCGCGCCATGGCAAGCTTGGCGGGTTCGGAAAGCGCGCCGAAGCTCATGTCCGAAACGAAAATCGGAATATCAAGACGCAACGGCTTTTGAGCATTGGGGCCGATGACGGTTTCGCTACCGACGGGCTCGTCATCGAGCAGTGGCGATCGATGCAATTGTGCTGTCAGGATCTGGATATCATCCCAGTCGGGCAACTCGGTGCGCGGAACGCCCATCGACTCGACAACGCCGTGATGCCCCGTTTTTTTTAGGCCGTTACCGGCGTATTTGTGGATGAGCTTGGTATGCGGTTCTTCGTCGGTCCCGGTGAGGTCGGCGTAAAGTCCGAGATATTCATCGCGCTTATAGTGCTGCGGATGAACCTTGGCCCATTCACCGATCTCGTTGGCATCGACGTAGACCTGCCCGTCTTCGACCCACGAGTTGAACTTCTGCAGGACTTCCTTGTTGGAATATTCGGATACGCCTGTCTCCAGCCTGTAGTCCCAGTTATGCAGCGGACACATCAGGTTGTCGCCATCGATATAGCCATCCGCAAGCAAGGCGCCGCGGTGCAGGCATCGCCCGTAAAGAACCGAGACCTGATCGTCAAAACGCGTAACAACAAGGTCAACTTCACCGACAAGCGCGTAGGTCGGCTGGCGGTCTTCAAGTTCGTTGAACGCAACAAGCGCCGTCTTGTCCATCTTGCTCTTGGCCCCTTTCGCCCGATGGCCCCGCCATCATGGACGGTTTCAAAAAATTCGCATCAGTATCTTTCGGCAGCTTCACCGCCAGTTGCGTTTTGAGTTGCTTTTCATCAGCCGCGATAATTTCAACAGTGCGCTGAGTATGGCTTCAAAGATCACGATTATCAGTACCTCCAATACACGCCGCGCTGCTACCTTGGACCGGGGGCAGATGCAAAAAAACC
>JAUWFF010000098.1 GCA_030607105.1 Filomicrobium sp. | reverse complement strand
ATGGAAAATTCTCCTGCCAGTGCGCCGCTGACAGCGTCGAGGGTAAGCTGGCCTTCACTCAGTGTCATGCGGCGAAGGGAACCGGCAATCTGGCCGTCAAGCGTAACAGTACGCCCAGGATTAGCCTGAGCCGCATCGATTTCAGCCCACTTGAGAAGGTCCGGGAACGCTTCGGATCTAGCATTCAGCCTGCCTATGATCTGTCCAATCGGCTGGGTTGCGAGATTGCCAGCGAATCGCGCGGCCAAGAGTTTGTTGTGAAGGGAAAAGTTCAGCGGGGAAACGTCACCGACGGCCAGGGCCTTCAAATCGCCGACTTCGCCGTCAATTGCGACGATCTCGCCGTTGGTTTCGAATTTGCCTTTGAAGGTGAGCCCTTTGCCGTCCTCGGTTCGAATGAGGCGTCCGGTGACCTGCTCGATCTGTAGCGTCGCTTTGGGCGGTGGGGCTGCGAAGACAATACGTCCGTCGATAATGTTGATTTGTTGTGGAATTCCGCCGGCGCTGACTTCGCCTTCGGCGACGCGGACCAACAGCGGATCGCCGGCAGCCATCGTGAATACAGGCCGCCGGAGGCTGATTTCAGTGACTTCAAACTGACGTTTCCAAAAGTCAGTTATTCTGATTTCGAGTTCGAGACTATCTGCGGTGAGCGGGGCAGGACCAGTTGCGTCGGGGGGGGCGGAGAGTACGATGTCGTTAAGTCGCAGACGAATGCTTGAGAGCCAGGACAACTTCGTAGCGCCTTTGACGGTAAGCGTTCGTCCGGTCTGCTCCTTGACAGTTTGGATGAGCAATTCTCTGGCAAGCAAACCTGGCGGCATCAAATTTGCCAACAGCACGTGGCAGGCAACGAGCAAAATCAGACCGCCGATGGCGCATGCAATAAGATACCGTCCGATCCGCCAGAACCGCCAAGAAAGGCTATTTCGGGCGGTGCTGTCTTCGCGTTCGACTGTTTCGGACATTCGTTCACCCTCGATCTACAAACTCAGCCATAACGCCGGGCGACAATGTCCTGAACGAGCCAGTGACCGACGGAATCGCTTAGTTTCAATCATATCACGCGCTCAACTTGGTCTAGTACTAGGGATCGGATGGGTTGCGATTTGGCGCATCCTATGGCAGCGAAACACCACTTGGCCGACCGCCCACCGGCTAGCCTATGACTTTTGGGTTCACTCTCGGCCTGGCTTTTAATGGATAAAACCATGCGACCGAAGCTGATTGATCGTCGCCAATTTGTTGGACAAGCAGGTGCAACGCTGGCGGTGCCGATGGCCGGATCGCTGTCATTCGGCGGTGCGGTGGCACAGGAACCGATCACGGCAGCTGTCGACCCTTTCTCGGCTTGGCGAGAGCTTGGCCAGTTAACGGAGCGGGCGATAGACCTGGGCATTTCCGTGCCTCGCATGACGGCGCAGATCAACATCGATAATGACCGTGATTATGCGCAGATCATGCCGGCTGCGGTGGAGCTGATAGAAAGTCTGGAGGGGCGAGATTCGCGCCGGCCGTTGCCACCTGGCGAGGTTGAAAAACTGCTCGAGGAGGCTGACGAGCTTCAGCGCAGGGTGCATCAGGCCGAGCGTAATCTCCCAGACGAGCGCGAGACCGGAATGAGTATCACGACGACGCCAGGGAGACCGTCTTTCACTGACCTCAGGGACGACTACAGGGACTTGTTCGAGAGGTGTAAGGTTCGTGAAAAACATCGTTCAACGGCCAATTGGTACATGTCGAAGCTGTCGAACGAGGGCTATCAAGCGCGCTGGTATAAGGTCGCCCAGGAAATCTGCTGCCCATGGTATTTCGTGGCAATCATTCATGCCATGGAAGCAGCCTTCAACTTCCGCTCGCATTTACACAACGGGGACTCGTTGCGTCAGCGTACGAGGCGTATTCCGCGCAACCGGCCCAAAGTTTGGAGTCCGCCCAACGACTGGCAAACGAGTGCGGTCGATGCGTTGCGCTTCGATGGTTTCCAGGACCTGAAGGACTGGAGCTTGGAGCGGATGCTGTATAGGTGGGAATCCTACAATGGTTTTCGCAGCCGTCGGAACGGCATTAACACGCCCTATCTATGGAGCTTCTCAAACCATTACGCCAAGGGCAAGTTCGTCGCCGACAACGTCTGGGACCCTAACGCCGTGTCTAAGCAATGCGGTGCCGCTGTCCTGTTGAGGGTCTTGGTCGATCGAAAACTTATCAGACTAGAGGCATAGTGCCCTTCATCGCGTTTCTAATCGGTTGCTTGGCTGACGGAGCGATCTCGTCGGGCGCGAATTTGCGTTGATGTCGTCGGGCGAGGGCTTAGCTGCCTGTGATTGTTAACCCGACGGCGTCCTGGGCTTTGCGAATTCGATCGCAATCCGTCGTCTCAAATCCGGCAACACGGGCAACTGCCAGTTCTAAGCATGACGTAAGAAATGCTTCGGCGGCTTCCTGCAATCCAGTGCTGGGGGTGAGATGGGTAACAAGCGCACGATAGGCGACACGTCCGAGTTTCTCACGACCGATACCGAGAACTACCGTTCCACGGTGTCGGCCACCTTCTGCAATGAGGAAGGCGAATTTGTTGAATATTCCGCTGTTTAAGTGAACGCAGCCAGTGAAATAATCGGTCGAGGTTTCGCATATCGCATCCTCGCGACTAACGTAATCAGCGTAGTGGTCAGGTTGGCCGCGGTTGTTCTCTCCATACACCTTACTCCGATCGAACAACGCATTGCCGACATCATCGCTAAGGTTGGGATTGGAAATGCTTCGAATCGGATTGGTAAGGCTTTTGCCTGGCAGCCTTTCGCCCACAACCCAATTCGCCTTGCCAGGGTTTGCCTCGAACTCAATTAATGTGCCGAAGATATCGGCCAGCGATTCGTTCACGGCACCGGGTTCGTTAGCGTACGTGAGGTCGGCCTCGACGGTGATCATTCCATGCGTCATTTCATGGCCGACAACATCGAGTGCGGCTGGCATGCCTTCGCCGTAGACCACGGCGCCAGCTTGGGGGCAGTGGTAGCTCTGATAGTTGCACCAGTAGGCATTTTTTGAGTTGCCGAAGCGAACGTAGGACGACAGGATTTCATCTGCCCCTCTATCGAGCAAACCGGCGCGGCCGAAGGCGTTGGCGAAATAATCGAACACCAGGCCGACATTCTTATGGGCGTATTCTGCGTCGGGATGCAGACGTTTCTCGCGTTTGCCTGACGTATCGTCGAGCACCTTGATGCCGGGGAAGTTGAAACGAGTCTCGAGGTCGAAGACGCGGTGTTGCGATGACCTCCTCTGATCGAAGTAAAAGAAAAGAACTTTAGCCGTCTTGGCGTCGACGAAGAAACGGAATGCATCGATTGTGACCAGCCAGGCGAGGCGCGCGGGGCCCTGTTTGGTGCCTTTGGCGCGCATCAAGGCTGGTTCATAGATAACCAGTGTGGCTTGGGTCCGGGCCTTATGGGGTGTTTTGACAAGCGGCTCCATTTCGGGGGCAATCGGGTGAGCTGATAGAGTTTCACCAAGGTGCGTACGGGCGACTTCGATCGCGCGCTCCTGCTCGATGTCAGGCGTTGTCGACTCGATCTCCACGCGAGAGAAAGTTGCGGCGGCTTGCGTGACGGCAAGGGATGGTCCGACAACGACGCGACCGCTGGAGCCAAAGACACGAACACCGTCGACGCGCTGTTCAACGTGGACTACGCTCTGGCCAGGAATGTCGGGGTCTTTACGGACTCGGAAAGCTTCGATTTTGGTGCGGTCGTTTTCAGCATCGAAGGCTGCGGACAGGGCGCCGGTCTTAAAGAAAGCCTCCGCCGCGGCGCGGATATCTTCTTCGGTTGGCTGGCCCGATGGGCCGCGTGAGGCGTTTAATGAAATGAGGGGATCGACCGCCGGGCGCAGCCCCTTGATGCTGGTTGGGAGGCCCGTGCGCGGATCGATTCTGACCTTGAGCGCGGGGTTCGTTCTACGTGCTCCCTCAACGATCTTTTCGACGGTTTCGACATTACTCTGTGCGTCGGCGGGTAACGCCCCCAGTACATAGGTGATGCCCAGGATCGCGATTGCCGCAGTAATGTTTCTAACCATCTATGAGTACTCCAAATTCCAAAATGGTGCCGGCGGCTGATGCTGCGGATACCAATATGGCAGGCCGCAAGACCGGCGACTCAGCGGCAGGGTACTGGAAGGTTGGACACGGGCACGGCAGCAACAAGCGATGTCCCGCGCCAGACGCTAAAGAGTTCAGAGAGACGACTCTCGCCCAACGCAGTGTCGAAAGGCTGGAGCTTATCCGTCCATGTGGCGGCAATGACGTCTAGATCGGAGCGCTTCTCGCCGGCCAGTGGGAGCTTGTCGCTGGGGTCATATGAAGCGCGGCCGCTGCCGTTGAGGTCGATGCGGGGCCAACAGCGTTCGTCGGCATCAATTGTATCGTCACCGTTTAAATCGCTATTGATAAGACCGCCAAACCGTCCATTTTCGATCGCAATGAGCCGGTCTTTGAAAATCTTCAGGTCGTCCATGTCGACGCGTCCGTCGCTGTTGAGGTCGGCAAGGTCTCGCAAATAATCTCGAGAGAGTTCCGATATGGCCGCTAGGGCGTCCACGCGGGGAGCAGAATCGCTCTGTGTTTCTGATAATGCCGAGCTGCGGATGATACCCATTACGTCGGCTGGCTTCTGCTTGGGATCGAGCTCGAAGAGCATTGCCGCGAGGGCAGCGACATGGGGGGCAGCCTGAGAGGTGCCACTACACACACCGTAGGCGTTAGGCTGGTTGTCGGAAGCGAGTGTACTCATGATTTCGACGCCGGGTGCCGCGACGTGGCCGCCAACGTTAGAAAATGGAGCCCGCTCGTAATCACGGTTATGCGCTTCAACAACAATGATGTTTTTACTGGGTTTGAAGAACGACGATTTATGCAACGCGGCAAAGGCAAACGGTGTTGCGAGCTCTGCACTGAACGGAGCATCGTCGGTGGTCGAATCGTTTCCGGCTGCGGTAACGAAGAGCACCTGATCACTAACCTGGTCAACTAGAAACTGTAAGAAGTTGGCGTGCTGCTCGATCTGGTTGCGAATACTCTGATCCGTTGTTGGGTCAACCTTGAGTTTCCGCTGCCAATTACCCCAATTGTAGCCTAGGCTGACATTAACGACGCGGCGTTCGTTGGGGGCCAGTTTGGCATGCTCGAAAAGATACTCGCCAAGATTGCGGATAGCGTCCGAGAAATAGGACATCTGTTGCTGCGTCCCGTCGCGGCCGTCCGCGGCACCCAGCTGCATCAAGTTCTTGGAGATGGGAATAATGTCTAGGCGAACGTCTGGTATAATGCCGTCGGTGCCCACACCAGTGTTCGACTTGGCTGCAATGATACCAGCCACATGAGTCCCGTGGCTGGTCCCACAGTTGGCAGGAAACGGCTGCGGTGGCATTTCGCCCTTTATAGTCGCGTAGGTTAGCTGGGGATGCAGTCCAAATCCTGTGTCAAGAACCGCAACGGTCACCGGCTGGACGAAGCCTAGCTTTTCACGGGTGCGTTTTTCACGGGCGCGTTTGAGGATGGTCCAGGCCGGAGGTAACCGCATGGCCTTCAGCCCCCAGTTGCCGTCATCCTCGGAATCCGTGCGCCAGTGCCATCTTATGGGTTTGTTGCCATGTTGGACGCTGACCTGCGTTGATGCGGGTAGTGACTTCGGGGCGATTGTGGTCTGAACAAATGCAGCGTTTACCACCGGTTCTTCGCGTAATTTGACAACGATATTCGGCTCGAGCAGGGAGGAGATGCTCCCACGGCCCCTGGGTAGTTCCGAGCGTGGTTTCTGCCGGCCGGCGTCTGCCGGCAATTCGACATAAAGCGTTCCGAGGCTCGGTATGAAGTCGACCACGTTGAGATTGTACTTCGCAACAAGAGCGTCGATCTGCGGTTCGGTTGCGCCGGGCTTGAG
>JAUWFF010000177.1 GCA_030607105.1 Filomicrobium sp. | reverse complement strand
GTTCCTCAGCCACCTCGACGCAGTAGCCGCGAGCTCGCATAGAGCGAGCGAGCAGAGACGCATAGATCGAGTCATCTTCAACAATCAGGAGCCGCTGCATCAAAACCTCTCTCAAGTCCTAACGCGCGGGACCACCGACTGGTTTTGCAAATTTGAGTTCGCGGAATGCGACAATTTTAGTTCCGGCGGCCATTCCTCATCAGGTCCGCGTTCCAAGCAGCAAAAAGATGGCCACCGCCAACCCAAACATTTGGCCGACGTTTAGCAGCACAGTGCCGCGGTGCCAGAGGGCAAACCGGTGCGCGCCGGCTTCGTCACCGGCGAGCATGGCGTCACGAGCATCATTAATGATTGGAATCGCAAAGTAGCGGACAGCGAGCATAACTATACCGCAGCCCACAAGTATGCCCCCTTCAACAACGCGGAAGGTAATCAGGCCGGCCAACACGGCCATCGCCCCGTTGATCAGGAAATACTTGGGGAAAACAGCGCGCAGAAACCCGCCTGCGTACTCCTCTGGAAGTGATTGGAACACCGTTGGCGCGATAGCTGCAGAAAAAAACAGCATTGCACCTAGAGAAGCTGAGGCCAAAACAACTGCCAGTTCACTCATGGCAAGCACCTCGTCTCAGGCACGTTTGCCAATGCAGAACGTCTCCAAGCCTGCCCGACGAAGCAGTCCAACAGGTAAGAAGCAGGTCGCAACCATGAGGTTTGGAGGGACCATTTCTGCGCAACCCGTGGGGCTCTAACTCGCATCTGACCCGTCCAGAAGATCAATGATTACCTCATTGCGACGAAGCGGTGCTGGGGTAAACGGGTCATTTTGATAGACGTAGGTGGAACCGGGGGAAGCCTGCCGACCCTGCGGACCAAGCCAATTACGCAGCCGATCTGCGGCCACACCAGAAAATCGGATCGCCGCACGCCGCGCTGGTCCAACGTTGCGCAGCCGGGCATCCTGTGACCTGGGCGGGGGCAACGTCGCCAGGGGGGGCTGAGCAGGCATGATGAAGACCACCACCCAGCTATCACCCGCACTTTCCTTCCCACCTGCCTGCGTCACGGGTGCGCTCATCGTTATAGGCACCGGTTGCTGGGTGACCCGCGCCGTCATTGCAATAATCTTCCCGGCTCGATCCTTGGCGAAGATGTAGCCCGCAAGCGACCGGAAGGCCGCACTGGCTGCGGTGGCTCTGTCGCCGCGGCGTGACAGCTTAGCGACCACAAGCACGGGATAATCACGAAATTCCGAAACTCCATCCTGTCGCACCTCGCGGTGCTCCAGTTGTTCGAGATTATTCACAACGTAGACCCACACAGCCATACAAAGCACGACCAACATCAGCGGCGTGCTCAAACAGACGATTGGCAGTTTTAACACCGCTGCCCCTTGCTCGCATCCACGACGTCGATACGGAGGACCCGCTAGACTAGCTCTCTGGATTAATCGCAAGGTGCTCAAAACGGGCGACAAGACGAGAATTTCGCATTGTCGCCCGAGCACTCTAGGTTTTAGATTGTGCTGAGCTGGGGCTCGACCAGGCAGGGGCTCGGTCGCCTCGACTATCATTTCTGATCTTGGTCGGACTTGGCGGCGATTGCCCCTTCGTAGAACAAAGTACCCTGCTCGATTGTAACTATCTCATTGCCCTCAGGGAGACGGTAGGCGCCATCCTTCACGCCTCCCAGGGTAACCAGACAGCCCTTGAGACAGATGCCCTCAAGACTGTTGCCAGGCGCGATATCGAGCGTGCTCTTCGTCCCCCGCTCCTCAATCGTCAGTGTGTAGGAGCGGCTGTCACTATTTGTAATCATCGCGCTGCTTGCTGGGCCGACAGGGAGTGCCAAGCCCCCAGCTCCGATGGCCGCCAGGGCCAGAAACCCGGCAGCGAGGCGGCTGTGCCGCCTCAGGCGAGCCACCAACATATCAGGATTTCTTACCCGCCTTGCGGGCAGGCTTCTTCTTGGCGGTTGATCTTGTCGAAACCTTCCGGGACGCTGAGCTCTTCGACGCTGCAGCGGTCTTGGCAGGCTTGCGTGACGCAGGCTTCTTGGCGGTTGTTTTCCGAGCGACCGGCTTTTTGGCGGCTGCTTTGCGTGCGGCTGGCTTCTTGGCTGCGGGCTTCTTCGCTGCCGGCTTGCGAACGGCTGGCTTCTTGGCGGCTGGTTTCTTCGCCGCTACTTTCTTGGCTGCGGGCTTCTTCGCCGCCACTTTCCTGGCTGCGGGTTTCTTAGCTGCAGCGGCTCTCTTGGTTGTAGTCTTCTTTGCTGCTGATTTTTTAGTGGCTGGCTTCTTTGCCTTTGCCTTCGTACTCTTCGCTTTCATTACTCTTATTCCTCTGCCAGAATTCTCTACGCTCGAGACTTGCGGCTCTGCACTCGTGGTTCATACCGAAGGTGAGACGAATTCGGAAGCCCTTTACGATCACGACGCCAAAAACCGCGCATGGACCTTCACTCTGCTTTCAAAACCACTGTTCCTCAAACGGAATTTTCCGGTTGAGGCTATCGAAGAATTCGATAGATATCGCGAAGGCTCTTCTTGTGAAGGAGACGTGCAATGGACATCAATCTCGCCCGCACATTCCTGACCGTGTCGGAGATGGGAAGTTTTATCGACGCGGCGCGCCGCATGAATGTTACGCAGTCAACGGTATCAGCGCGCATCCGCGTACTCGAAGAACAACTTGGCCGCCCGCTCTTCGAACGCTCCCACACAGGCGCGGATCTAACTGCTGCTGGCGAACAGTTTCGCAAGCATGCGCTTGCGCTCGTGCGCGTTTGGCAGCATGCACAGCTCGAAGTTAAACTTTCAGGAGAACACCGTGACCACCTTGCCGTTGGTGCTCAGATGAGCTTCTGGCAGGACTTTCTGGTCGATTGGATTGGCTGGTTGCGCAACGAAGTTCCAGATATTGCAGTGTCGGCCACGGCCAGCAGTGCCAATGAACTCATTCAGCGCTTGATCGAAGGAACGCTTGATTTGGCCGTCCTCTACCAGCCCACACAGCCCCCCGGCCTCATTATTGAGCACCTCTTCGACGAGACCTTCATCCTCGTAACATCGACCCCGGCCAGCCGACGCCGACGGAACGATGAGTACGTTTCCACAGATTGGGGCGGTGATTTTCTTCGCGACCACGCCTCCGACTTCCCGCGCATGGAAACGAGCGGTTTGCATCTGGATATCGGTGCCGGTGGGGTTGATTACGTGCTGAATAACGAGGCCTTCTGCTACTGCCCGAAGCGTCTAGCCAGAAAGCACATCTCGAATGGGCGCCTTCGCCAGCCGCCACGTGCCCGCAAATTCGTCTATCCAGTGTTCCTCGTCTATCCAGAAACGCGCGATGAGGAGGCCTATGAGCCGATCCTCGCCGGCCTCAGACGTTTCGCGGCGCGCCTGGGCTAACAACTGTCTGCCCAAGACAGCAAGTTCATAGACCGATTGCCAACTGTTCATTGCATGTAGGAGGGCAACCAACGCTCGTGCGCCCTGCGCAGATCATCCAAAGGCACCTGATCCTCACCAGGTTTCACCAGGGCATCGCCGCCGCTGCGGCCGACGATCCTGCACGGCAGCGCCAGAAGTCTCGCCCGATCAATCACATGCTCCGCGAGCGATGGCTCAACAGCGACCACGTAGCGGCCTTGGTCTTCGCCAAACCAAATGGCGTGCTCAGGCTGTCGCCCCACATAGCCAAAGAGTTCGACACCGATATTGCCAGCCAGCGCCATTTCGGCCACAGCAACAAGCAGACCACCATCTGAACAATCATGGATAGTGTCCGTAGTCCCATCGCGGATCAGGCCGCGGACGAGCCGGCCAGCCTTGATCTCATCAGCGAGGTCTACAGGTGGCGGTGCCCCCTCAAGCAGTCCAACGACAAACTGCTGATAAATCGATTGACCAAGCCACCCCCGTTCGGCGCCGAGCACAAGTAAAAGGTCGCCCTCACGCTTCAATTCTATTGAAGCCATCTTCGCGACGTCGGGCACCAATCCGACGCCGCCTATGGCCGGGGTCGGCGGAATGCCAACACCGTTGGTCTCGTTATATAACGACACATTGCCGGACACGACCGGGTAGTCGAGCGCCCTGCAGGCCTCACCCATGCCTTCAACAGCACCGACGAACTGACCCATTACATCCGGACGTTCTGGAGAGGCAAAGTTCAGATTGTCAGTGATCGCCAGTGGATCGGAGCCAACTGCAATGAGGTTGCGCCAACTCTCAACCACGGCCTGTTTCGCGCCCATAGCAGGGTCTGCGGTGACATAGCGCGGCGTGACGTCACAAGTAACCGCGATGCCCTTGGTCGTCCCATGCACCCGTACCACCGCAGCATCTCCGCCGGGCCGTTGAACGGTGTCGCCCATGACCATATGATCGTACTGCTCCCAGATCCAGCGTCGCGAGCACAGCTGCGGTTGCCCCAACATATCGACAAGCGTATCAAGACAGCCC
>JAUWFF010000020.1 GCA_030607105.1 Filomicrobium sp. | reverse complement strand
ATTCCTCAGGACTTACTGGCTTGCTTGAACCGGTAACCGCGAAGCCAGCAGGCGCGGAGGCCAACGGCTTGCCGGTCAGCCCGGGTGCGACGTCGTAGTTGAACTCGCCATCGTAAATGCGTCCACCTTCAAGGCTGCCCTGCTGCCCTCCCTCGACCGGGGCGGACTCCAGCGGCTCGAACTGCTCAGGGGTTGTCGCCCCATTGTCGAATGGCTGCTCGATCTGCGAAGGCGGTGCGATGGTGTCCGTCTTCGGTTTACCACGCATCATCAGGAGTGCGCCGGCGGTGGCGAACAGAACGACCACCGCGCCAACGAGTATCCTGCTCCGCGTTAGCGCAAAGCGGGGTGTCTGCATTGCTTGCTTCTCGCCAGTGACGGGCGAATGATCAGCAGCTTCTTGCGCCGTATCTTCGGGCTCCACTTCCGACTTTGACGCACCAAATGAAATGCCAAGGCTCGGGAGTTTCGGAATTCTCAACTTGCTCGTCAGGGAAGAGAGCTTTGGTTTGTCCTGCTCACCATTCGATGCCTGCTCGGCTGCGTACTGGTGGGCGCGTTTCGCGTCAGCGATAAACTCCTGACGCAGGCGATCGATTGGGCTTGCGGGCGGCAGCTCACCGGCGTCCTCCGCCGACTCGAAAGACGTTGGGGCTGGTCCGGCTGGGTCCAAGTCCGCCGCAAGGTCCGCCTGTGCGGCAGCCAGGTCACTGAAGGTTGGTTTCGCGCTGTCTTCAACCGACTGTGTCGGAGTTTGCTCGTTTGCTCGGTTGAGCTTTCCGGCCGCCTGCTGGTAGGGAGCAGCATCATCTGAGTCGGACAGGCCCATCACAGCAGCTGGATACTCCAGCTGGCGCTGAAATCCTTGCGAGGCAGCCTGAGCATCAGATGCTTCGGGCCGACTATTTTGCTCAGCTTCGTGCTGCTCGAAGGTATCTGTTTCCAAAACGCGCGCCAGTTCCTCTTGCGGCAGGTCAGCGGCTTCGTAGCCAACGGGCGCCATTTCATGCAAAGCTAACTTTCCGCTCTCCATTGCTTCGACCCGATCAAGGACCCTGATCAGCGCCTGCTGAACCGTGTCGAGCATGCTGGCGGACGCCTCATCGTGTTCACGACGCTCGACCATGAAGGCTTCAAGTGACTCGCGAATCTCGGAGACAGCCGCGCCTTCGCCCTCACTGCCGTTGTCAGATAGAAAACGCTGGGCGACACTCTGTGCGACTTTTTCGGCGATTTCCGTGTAGTCGGCCTGATCGCTTTCGCGCTGCTGTGCAAAGTGCTGTGCCAGATGGTCGTCAGAGATGCGTTCGATGATGCTCTCTAGCTGACCTTCGAGGCTGTCGATACGTCCAAGCTGAGCTTCAACACGTTCGAAATATTCCAGCATGGAATCGATCTGGGATTCGGCCACCTTTAAAGCGTCGATGTCTTGGCGTGTGGCGACATCCTCAAGTGCGTCTCCGAGGCGTTGCTCGAACTCGCCGAAGCGGCAGCTCAAATCTTCAAGAGCCTCGTCTTCGCGAACGACGAGCATGGCTTCTTCGATTTTTACAGCGAGTTCGGCAAAGCGTTCCTCCAGCCAGGCCTGGTCAATCAGCTGGCCAACGTTCGAAGCGCCGGGGTCGGCAAACGCGCCAGCGGCTGTCTCAAGGTCAGAGCTGTGCGGTTCTTCGGTTTCTTCTTTGGCTCCCGGAGCAGGTTCGTAGGCGACGGGCTCATCGTACTCCAGGCGCGGTGCCTCGGACACGTCAGGCAGCATGCCGGGGAGCATCCCTGGCACCAAGCGGGGCTGCATGGCAAAGCCGGCTTCGCCAGATTCGTAAATGCAGGTGAGAGCGTGAGCGGACTCAAGATCCCACGGCTGCTCCATGTCGCCAGCAACGCTTTCCGGTGCTGTCGGCTGCGGCAGGTCTTCATTGGCCGGCTCGGCGTTGGCGATCGCCGCCACCTGGTCACTGTTTATGACGGAAGTCTGAGCCGGCCCGCAGGAGTCTTCTTCGTGATCATGAGTGCAGATGTCCACTTGATCGGCGGCGTTGTCGGTGAAGACGCTATCGGTGATCGCCATGTTATCAGCGCTCTTTTCAGCTGAAATTTCGTCTTGCACGAAGTCCGATTCCGGGGTGGGAAACAGATCTGAAATCAATATGTTTTGGAGCTGCCCAACTTCGGACCCGGACGGTTCGCCGACGATGTCGGGGAGTCCATCGCCCAATTCAGGTAGGCCTTCTTCACGGAGCGGTTCAGCGTTCTGCTGGCCGTGCTCCGGGCTGATGGGTGGAGTGACTTCGTCAGTGGCGGGTTGGTCGCTGGCCATCAATTCGGTGAGTTGCTCGATGCCCTCCTGCAGCCGTTCAAGTGCGGGAGCGCATTCAGCTGGCACTTTTTCTTGCGTGAACCGAGCATCGTTACAGATTACCTGGAGCCGCTCGTACAATTCGCCGAGCGCATGGGCGTGGCGTCGGTCAGCGCTCTCGAGCTGCATGGCAACGAGTTTGAGGATGGCCTGCATGTTCTCGGCAGGGACATTGACGTGTGCATCCTCGGCTTCAATAGCCTCCGCGCTGATGGTTTGTTCGTCTTGTAGCGGCATTGCTTCCCAGTCCCCTGTCATTCGTTCTGCGCTCTAAGCGGCCAGCGATTGTGACGACGGAGGGCGGGCGCGGGTCCGTTTGCCATCGGCCGGTCTTTGAGCAAAAAATTGGATCCAGACGCGGCACATTTTGGAACCGGATGAAGCAAAGCTCTCAGTTCGCAGTAAATGTTCGGTTAAATTGATTTCTAATCTTGGACGACTGGGCCAGTCTTTGAACAAATTTACGCGACGACTTGCATAGGACTCTGGGGCATCTCTAAGCTGAACCCCTGGAAACGCAGGCTTGCCGCTGACCGACCTGCACCCAAATGAGAGAGGTATTCTTGTGATTGGAGCTGAAAATTCCGGCACATCCGCTAGAATTGATATAGTTGTCAGCTAGCTGTTGCTGGAAAGCAGAGCTTGCGTCATAGGCAAGTAAGACCAGTTAAATGGAGACACCCCGTGAGTGTTTTGAGTTTCCGTACCGCGCTTACAGCCGCCTTAGTTGTGCTCACGCCAGTGTGCGCTCAGGCCGAGACCAGCGGCCGTTTCTCGATGTCACCGGTCGATGACGGATTCGTCCGCCTCGACAAAGAGACAGGTTCGATGGCGTTCTGTAACAAACGGCAGAGCGGCTGGTCATGCCTTCCGATGGATGACCAACAAAAAAGCCTTCGCGACGAGATTGACCGGTTGAAGGCTGAGAATACAGAGCTAAAGGACGAAGTCCGGCGCATGGAAGAAACGTTTGTTACCGGCAAAAGTGATGAAAAAGAACCGGGCGACGGCCCGAAGCTTGGAGGCCCTCCAGGCGGCCTTCCGCCCGGCGGGCTGCAGGAGTTCACACTTCCGGATGAGGAAGATGTGGACAGGGCGGTAGATTATCTGGAGCGCATGATTCGCAAGTTTCGCGATCGCTTTGAGGACTTCGGTGAGAAGACCGCACCGCACCGCACTCCCGAGGAAACGCCCAAGCCCGACGAAGACCGGGGTGGAAGCACCCCACTTTGAGAGATGGATACACTGCAGCAAGTGCTCGGCCGGATTTTCGCTGAAACCGCCGGACCCGGCTTCTACGATATCTCTGACGATGTCGACGAATGGCTCCGTGAGCGCCGCGCGCGGGATGGTCTTCTCACGGTGTTCATCCGCCATACCTCAGCGTCGCTGGTCATCCAGGAGAACGCCGACCCGGATGTGCAGGTTGACCTGACGCAGCGGTTGCAGATTCTGGCCCCAAAAAACGCCGGTTATCTGCACACCAGCGAGGGACCCGACGACATGCCGGCCCACATCAAGGCGATGCTGACGGCAACGTCGTTATCGATACCAGTCGAATGTGGTCGCCCGCTGCTTGGCACATGGCAGGCGCTCTACGTTGCCGAGCACCGAACGCGGGCACACCGGCGCGAGTTGGCTCTGCATTTCCAGGGCACGGTCGATGGTGGTTAGAGGGCCCTGTTGCGCTGTGAGTTTGCGGCGGAAGCTAGGTCCCTGGCCGCACAAACAGCTCGCATCGGATCGCGGCGTCAGGGCCGCCGACGTTCTTTCTGGCGCTGGATGCGCATTTCCCGATCGTAGAGGATTTCACCGCCGGGAACGCGTACATCGCGCACCAGTTCCAGTGAATGCCGGCTGGGAGACAGGGTCAGCAAGCTGACGGAGATAAGCGCCAACAGTCCCACGGGAACGCCCACGATCGCCGCCAGCGCGCTCGATAATCCCATCAGTTCGGCCTCGGAAGCCAAAATCATAAGCACGGCAACGGCGAATCCTGTGACGATACCCGCCAATGCCCCGAACTGATTGACCCGCTTCCACCAAATCGACGCAACTAACACGGGGAATCCCGCGGATGCCGTCAGCGCCAGAGCCCAGAGCAGCAACTTCAAAGGGTCGCCTTTTGCCAAAACGGCAATGAATCCGCCAAAGCCAACGACAAGGACAACCATAAAGCGGACCGTGCCAAGCCGGACCGCCGTTGGGGGAGGTTGCCAGTTCAAGCCGTTAACGATGTCTTCTGAAAGCATCGCCGCAAGTGTCAGCGCGGCGGCGCTGGCGGCGGCAAAGGCAAGGGCGAGAATTCCAGCGGCCGCCAGGTAGGCAAACACGTCTGGCAAACCAGCGGCGTGCGGTAGGGCAAGGACAATGCTGTCGCGGTCGAAGGCAACGTCGTCCACCGCGAGCTTGTTGCCTCTGGTCGACATTTCCGCAAGCCGCAACGTCACCAGGCTACGCAGCCATTCAGGTGGAGCGGCGATCGATGCTCCAGCCGCCTGCATGAGATAATGACGCATGAACACGGCGATCGTGACCGCCGTCAGCATGACCACCCCAAAAAAGAAACAAGCCCATCCCAGCGCCTTGCGGGCTTCGTAGACTCCCGGTGTCGTGGCGACGCGAGGCAGCACCCAGGGAGCGGCGGCAACACCCATCATCGTTGTCAGCGTGGCAAGCGTGTATGCCAATGGGCCGATCGCACCGAACGGCTCATAGAACCGCTTGGCAACTGCCTGCAGACCATCATACGGCAGCTCGAAACCCAGCGGAGGCTGCAGAACAATTGGCATAGCGGCGATCACTTCGGAGCGCCCCACGGCCCGGACCATCGGACCGTGGCTCAGTTGCGGGAGAGGCAGATATCCCAGCAACACTGCGATGATACTGACCGGTACCACCAATGCGAGAATGGCCGTGACACCGGTGGCGACACTGGACCACGTCAGTGCGCGCATGCCGCCAAAGGCAAGGCCGCAGATCACGGCCAGGACCATCACCGCGGTCGCGATAGCTGGCCCTGCGCCCAGTAGCCAATTGACCGCCTTAGCGCCGATGCTGAGTTCGGCGGCAAGCATCAAAAGCGTGGGAACGGCCAACAACGCCGCTGAAACAATGCGGACGTTGCGGCTGTCAAAGCGGCGTCCGAGGTAGGTTGGCAGCGTGAAGGCGCCGAATTTGCGGAAGAAGGGCGCCAGCAAGACCGCCATGACGACATATCCGGCAAAGCCGCCCGCCATAATCCAAATGGCATCGAAGCCGATAATGAAGAAAGCACCCGTGAGACAAGCAATACCGGTCGCGCCGAGCGTCGAAGTGGCCAGGCTGAGGCCGCAGTAGACAGCAGGCACGCGACGGCCGGCAGCGAAGAACTCAAGCGGCTCGCGCGTTGTGCTAGTGATCGCGATCAACAAGAAAGCACACAGCGCGCCGGCCAGCATCGCGCCGCTCAGCACGTCCTGCGCCACGCCCATTTGCTCGAGCATTAATAAGATCAGCACGAGGGAGACGAAGCCGCTGGTGAAGATTCCAAAGTAGATGCCGAGGCGGGGGTTGATGAACCGGCCTCGCGGCGTGAAGGTCATCTGATTGTGGAGCCCCTATGACAACCTGGAGCCAAACTGGCTCCGTCCGTGGGTTGGTGGCAATATATGCCGGATACCGGCATCGGCCTGAGCGACATTGCAGCACCCCGTATCGAGCTGGCCCGCCTAGTTGTCTTCATGCGCACCATGCCAATGGTCGATCGCATCCTGACGATTGACGAAACCGCCAACAGTTATAAGGGCAATCAGAAACAAGCCGTGAGCAGACAACAGGTATCCCAACGGGAAACCAATGAACTTGTTGTGGTTAAGGCCTTCCGCGTACAAAGGTAAGACGATGAGCGCGATCAGAAACGGAGCCAGGCTGGCAATCATCTGCCACTTGGTATGGCGCCAATAGGGTTTGCGTTCCTTTCGCTCGATCATGACCGGCTCCTGAAAGTTGCTGCATCGCGGCGAAACCCAGTTCGGGGACCGCGATGTCCCTGGAATTCATGGATAACGAAGTCCCCAAAAATCGCAAACTTGCCACATGGTGCAGCTTGTTGCTTAAATCGCGATCTGTGTCGGTAGTAAGACGCGCGACCGGCAAGTCCGTTCATCGTTAGCCGTGCCGATTGGTATTCTGCTTCGCAAAGCCGGGCCCGTTCAAGAATTATAAGCTTCCAGGGAGGCGTATCATGGCGGTTTACCGCATAACCATAGTGGATGATCATCCACTCTTTCGCGGCGCGCTGAATCAAGCTCTCAGTGCCTCCATGGATGCGGACTTCCTGGAGGCGGGGTCGCTCGATGAGTTAAACGAGCAACTTGGCCTGAAGAAAGACGTTGATCTTGTCCTGCTTGATTTGAATATGCCAGGCGTTCAGGGGCTCTCGGGGTTGATGTTCTTGCGTGCTCAGTACCCGGAAGTTCCGGTTGTGGTCTGTTCGGCGAATGAGGATCCTGGAACCATTCGGCGTTGTATTGAATTCGGCGCCTCTGGTTACATCCCAAAATCGCAGCCGATCGAGCATATCCGGGAGGCTGTCGCGAAGGTCCTTGGCGGTGAGGTTTGGACGCCTCCAGACGTCGATTTGAGCGGCTCGATAGACGAAGAGACCTCCGACATGCTGGTGCGGCTATCGACGTTAACACCGCAGCAGGTCCGAGTCTTGATGATGCTTGGCGAGGGCCTGCTCAATAAACAAATCGCCTACAAACTCTCGGTTTCCGAGGCGACGATCAAGGCGCACGTTTCGGCCATTTTGCAGAAACTCGGAGTGGATAGCCGCACCCAGGCCGTAATCGCTGTCAACAAGATTGACAATAGAGACTGGCAGAACGCCTCCGGTTGATGGCCACTGCGGCAGGCCAGAAACGAAACTGAAGTCCTGTTATTCAGCAGCGCTCCTGCGGCTTTGCAGGAGGCGCGTCATCAGTGCGCGCAGAGCGGCCGCTTTCAGGGGTTTGCGCAACAGACTGACGTTGGCGTCGCGGATCAAGCGTTCGACCTCAGGGGTATGATCGGCGGTTATGATAATGGCCGGCAGCGGTGAACGTAGCTCCTCACGCAGAGCCGCGATGGCTTCGAGCCCTGTCCCCAGATCAAGATGATAATCTGCTAGGACGATATCAGGGCAACCGCCTTGTCCTTTTACGGTGCGAAGTGCCTCCACTGTGCTTGGGGCGCTTCTGACGTCGCATTTCCATCCCGTCAGGAGTGTCTCCATTCCGGCGAGGACAGCGGGTTCATTATCAATGCAAAGCACCGAATGGCCCGCAAGCGTTCCCGGCGGGGGACGGGCAACGGACACTGGAGCGGGATCAATATGAACCGCTTCGCTGCGCGGCGCTACGACCGCGAAGGCTGAGCCTCTGCCGGCCTGCGACCTGAGCTCAATGCGGTGATGGAGAATTCGGCAAATGCGTTCAACGATCGAAAGACCCAGACCAAGCCCGGCGACCGTGCTACCGGCTCCTTCGAGACGCTGGAACTCCCGGAAAATCAATTGACGCTGGTCTTCGGGAATGCCTGGGCCAGTATCGAGAACCTGAATTATGACGTCGTCGCCGTCGCGACGGGCGCCAAGGACGACCTTGCCGTGACGGGTGTATTTGACCGCGTTGGATACAAAGTTCTGCAGGACGCGGCGGAGCAACCGCCGATCGGATCGCACCCACAACGAGGTCGGTGCAATCTTGAGCGTCAGACCCCGCTCTTGCGCTGCAAGAGCAAAATCCACGCCAAGGCTCTCAAACAATTCCGCCAGTGAAACCGGTTCGATGTCGACACTGAGCCGGCCAGAATCCATGCGCGAAATATCAATCAGCGCGGAGAAGATCTCTTCTACGGCGTTCAAGGAAGCATCGACGTTGCTGATGAGCCCTGTTGAAGTTTCGTCCAACGGACGTTCCATTAGACTCGTCGCGTACAGGCGCGCGGCATTCAAAGGCTGTAGGACATCGTGGCTAGCGGCGGCGAGAAAACGCGTTTTATCAAGGTTGGCCTCGTCGGCTTTGGATTTGGCCTTCTCCAGCGCTGCGTTGAGATCAAGCAGTTCCGCGGTGCGCTCGCGGACCCTACGCTCCAGGGTTTCATTGGCACGTGCCAGTGCCGAGGCGGCCGCCATACGATCGGTGATATCTGAAAAGGTCGTGACAATGCCGCCTTGCGGCATCGGGCTCGTGCGGACTTCAAGGATTCGTTCCCCGTTGGAAAGTTCTTCCTGAAAGGTCTCCTTTGTTACCGCCAGTCGAAGCAATCGATCGGCAACCTGCTCTTCGGGATCGCCGGGGCCGAAGTCACCGCGTTCGGCCAGCGCCTTCAATATGCGGTCGAGTGGTGCACCGATGCGGGCGAGTTCCGGCGGTACTCCCAAAATCCTGCGGAATTGACGGTTCCAGCAAATCAACCGCATATCGGTGTCGAAGACGCTGAGGCCGTGACGGACCTGATCGAGAGCCGACTGCAGCAGATCGCGATTGTACTGCAGCGCTTCGGACGCATCATCGAGCAGCTGCATGGCGTTCTTACCCGTCATGTTCTCCCGACGCAGCAGCAAGGACAGCACGAGCCGCGATGAAGCGGCGCCGATCGAACTCGCCAGCAAATGCTCAGCAAAGCGTACGAGTTGCAGATCAGCTTCGCTGTTGAGGTTGAGTTTGACGCCACGGTTCGAAGAGTATTCGGCGAATGAGCGCTCTGCGCGGTCGCGGCCGAGATAACGAGCCACCGTATCCTGCAGGTCGCTCACGGTGATGGACGAGCGCCACAGCCTATGGGTCGGCTGCGGCATCGGACCTGGGCGGTCGTCGTCAACAAAGACGTGTGCCTGCAAGCGTTCGATCGGGGCCGGCATTTGGAACAAGGACACCGCGACATAGGTGGCGGTATTCAGTCCTATGCTCCAAATCACACCGTGAGTGAGCGGTTCAAAGTACAGGAAGAATAGCGCCTCAGGCCGCAGCAAGGTGATTCCAAAGGGGCCGTTGGCGATGATGTCGCCAGGCAGCCAACCAGCCTTGACGATCCACGGCAACAGCAGTGTGTAACCCCAAACGGCAAAGCCCACGAAGAGACCCGCCAAGGTGCCGCGCGCAGTACCCTTGTTCCAGAAAAGACCCAGGAAAAAGGCCGGAGCCAATTGCGCGGTGGCGGCAAACGAAATCAGCCCGATGGTGGAGAGGATCTGAGCGTCCCCGAGGGCCGCGAAGACGAAATAGGCGAGCAGCAACACGACGACGATCGCGACGCGACGGATCACCAGCAGTAGACCAGCCATGTCTTCCTGTGCAACGTGTTCGGCCACCCGGTTGCGCAGGAGAAGCGGCACGACAACACCGTTCGACACCATGATGGCGAGGGCGATTGCCTCCACGATCACCATGGCGGTTGCCGCCGAGAGTCCGCCGATAAAGGCGATCATGGA
>JAUWFF010000163.1 GCA_030607105.1 Filomicrobium sp. | reverse complement strand
GGTCATCAACTAACTCTGGGGAACGCTGGCTGAGGTGTGAGACGGTCGCCGGATCGCCGGCGAACTGCCCCGAGGAATGACCGGTTTCAGAATCGGTCAGATTCTGATCGAGCGAGGTTACCGAAAGGTCGACAGCTTCGGCGTTAAAATCGGGTTCCTCAAATTGGAGCCCATACCGAACGCTTGGATCAAAGAATACCTTGATGGCGCCAAAGGGTACAACCACCCGCTCGGGGATGCCGTCAAAGGTCAGTTTCACCTCGAAGCGTTCCTCACCCACGGAGAGGTCCCAAAAACGGTGCTGCAGCACGATCGTCATCTCATTGGGATACTTCTCGCGTAGGCGCTTCGAGATCGAAACACCGGGCGCGTTGGTATCGAAAGAGATATAGAAATGGTGATCGCCTGGCAGGCCGGATTTCGCCGTGCGCTGCAGGACGTTTCGAACGAGTCCGCGCATGGCATCTTGCGCTAGAGCCTCGTAGTCGATCATAGACTCGTTCGTCATCCCTTCCCGCGTATTTCCCTACCGACTTTGTGAGCGGAATCTATATCATCCCCTGTCTTCGGCGAAACTAGGGGGGCAGGTCAAGTCGAAGTGGAGGGCTTCTGTTGCCCGGTGCCCTCCGAAACCGCGCCTTACCCTGCTAGGGGCAAGGGCTTAAGTTCAGGCATGAGACACTGCATTACGCAGCGGCTGTAGCCTCAGCATAGTTGTCATTGGCAACTATTCTGGATGGCCCGATAACGGCGGAACCATGCCGAGCGAAAGCTAAACCCTTTACACCCTCGTCGATCCTATTTCGCCCCCATCAGATGCCCGCATTCCGGGCCCCATCGCTGATTTTCTGCACCGGTATTTGCAACGGGCATTTGGTGGAGGCGCCGGGTACCGCCCCCGGGTCCGATAGGCTTATTACGGCCGCGTTTATCGCCATAGCCGGCGAACCGGCATTCTAAGATATATGTCGACGGGGTGAGAAAAAAAAGTGGCGTTGTGCGAACAGGTTGCGGGCATGTCCTTCATGCACGTCTTTTTTCTTCGGATGCGACATTTCGGCCTGAGGGTGACCGTGATTGGGGAATTAAGATTTGACGGCTCACACGTCGCCGGAGGTCGTGATGTGCAGTACGCGGCCACAATGCTTGCAGTGCACGGCATCGGCCTCGTGACGGTTGAGGCCGCAATCAGGGCATTCAAAGATCACGCGGGAAGGCCGGAAGATGGTCTGCACGAGCCGCAGGAACAAGGCGACACCCAGCAACAGGATGATGACGGACAACAGACGGCCCGTGGTCCCCTGCAAGGTAATATCGCCGAAGCCAGTGGTCGTCAGGGCCGTGACGGTGAAATAGAGCGCATCTACGTAATTGTTGATAGATGGGTTTGTGTTGGCCTGCAGGACGAAGACCAGGGCGGTCATGACGAAGACGAACACCATGAGGTTGATGGTCGACTGGATGACCTCCTCGTTGCGGCGGAAGAAGGGGAAGTCTTCACGCAAGTCGGCCAATACCCGGTAAGAGCGCAGCAGGCGAAGGGCCCTAAGGACACGCAGAAAAAGAAAATTTCCAAGGAAAGCTGGCAGCAGCAGGGTGATGATGACAATCACATCGGCCCAGGTCGCGAACTGCATCAGGAAACGCCTGCGGTCATAGGAAATCCACCAACGAACGCCGAGATCGACCGCAATGAGTAGCGCCAGTACGGCATCGGCTACGAGAATCCAGTTGGCTTGGTCAAATAAAGAGGTGGCAATGAAAAAGACGATTGTGAAGACGTCAAAGGCAAGAAGCCAGAAGCGGAATACCCGCGCGGTTGGTTCATTGCCGTGATAAAGGCCGCGGATAGTCTCTCGAAGCGAGGTCGTTGTTTCCGTGGATGTCTCGTGCGAATCCATAGCCTGTCACTTGTGCCAATCAGGGTGGGCGGACAATTGATGCTGCGCAGGGGCGGACGATAGCTTCGTCTACACGATTCCGGCGCATAGATGTCAAAAGAGGGAGGGGCCGTGTCAATTGCGAAGATCAGCCCGCTTGCTGGTGATGTGGCGCGCTACCGGCCCGAAACCGGCTGGCCGCCGCTGCGGGCCTGTGTCATGGCCGCGTTCATCCTAGCAGTATCGGCGGTATCCGGGCTCAGTGCTTTTAGCATCGTGGCTGACTGGTCGAGCACAGCTCCTGGCACCGCGGAGGAACTGTTTCATCAGCAACTCTTGGTTGCGCAGCTTTTGATGCAGCTCGCTGCCATCGCGTTGGTGTGGTGGGCCGCGGAATTCCATCGGAGCGACCGTTGGAAGGCGCTTGCTCTACGGCCGGTCCCGGGATTCTGGGCGATTGTCGGCAAGTCATCTGTGCTGGTATTGTTGGTTTCTGGTGGTTTTTCGGCGCTCGCTTGGCTCTTGCGGCCGCAGGATATTCTGACAGATCTCTCCGATCTGTGGCCGATTATGAAGGGCGAGAATTGGTGGCTTTTGCTGTTTGTCGCCGTGATTGGCGCCCCCTTGTCCGAAGAGCTATTGTTTCGCGGGTTCCTGCAGTCGGCGCTTGCCCAGTCGCGGCTTGGCTTTTGGGGGGCGGCACTCATTACCAATACGGCATGGGCAGCGCTACACGCCGGTTACACGGTGACTGGGCTGGTTGACGTCTTCATTGCCGGCTTGTTGTTCAGCTGGGTGCTGTGGAGGAGTGGCAGTCTGTGGGTGCCGATCGTCTGCCACGGGCTCTACAATGGTCTGATCTTCGCAGTCCTTTGGTTGCTGCCGCTGCCGGAAGGGTTGCCGACAGTCCCCTCGTAATTTCGTTTCGGCGAAGAATCACGATAGGTTGTGCTTATGCAACAATATCTTGACCTGATGCAGCGCATCCGCCGATCCGGTGTGCGCAAGACCGATAGGACGGGCACCGGAACGCTGAGCGTGTTCGGTCATCAGATGCGGTTTGATCTCGCGGAGGGGTTTCCGCTGGTCACCACCAAGAAATTGCACGTGAAGTCGATCATCCATGAGCTGATCTGGTTTCTGGCCGGCGATACCAACACAGGTTATCTGCAGCGAAACGGGGTCTCGATCTGGGATGATTGGGCGGACGATGACGGCGATCTCGGCCCGGTTTACGGCAAGCAGTGGCGTTCCTGGGCGACACCTGATGGTCAGGCGGTGGATCAGGTCGCGCAGTTGATTGAAACGCTGCAGCGCGATCCCGACAGCCGCCGCATGATTGTCTCAGCCTGGAACCCGGCGGATATCCCTGACATGGCGTTGGCTCCGTGCCACTGTCTGTTTCAGTTCTACGTCGCGGATGGGCGCCTTTCGTGCCAGCTCTACCAGCGATCGGCGGATATCTTTCTCGGTGTGCCGTTCAACATCGCTTCTTACGCGCTGCTGACGCTGATGGTGGCGCAGGTTACGGGCCTGAAGCCAGGCGAGTTCATCCATACGCTGGGGGATGCGCATCTTTATCTGAACCATCTTGACCAGGCCGAGCTGCAACTTTCGCGTCGGCCGCGGCCGCACCCGCAGATGTGCATCAATCCCGACGTCACGTCGATTTTTGACTATAAGTATGAAGACTTTAGCCTGACTAGCTATGACCCCCATCCGCACATCAAGGCGGCTGTAGCCATTTAGCGTCTTGCAGCGCCTTTTGTAAAAGAAGTGAGCCTGCGGATAAATCCTGGCCTCGATAATTCCAATTTATCCGTCTACCGGCTATTTGTGGACAAACCAACGGTTCACCTAGCGGCCGTCGCAGTCGCGATTGAGAGGTGGACGTGCTTTTGAAGGCGCTTGCGATTATCACATCGCTGGCGGCGGCTCTAGCGGTGGCCGGATGTGCAACCCTTGCAAAGGGGACGACACAGGCCACTGCTATCTCGTCACCCGGCGCGCAGTGTACTTTTCCCTCTCGGTGATCGGTTCGAAAGTGGTGACAACACCGGCGACCATCACGCTCGATAAGAGCCAACAAAGTATTGATGTTGTGTGCAAGAAGCGTTGCTTTCAAGATGGTGTCGGAGTGATCCCCTCGCACATGGAAGCGATGACGGCAGGTGATATCCTCGTTGGTGGTGTCGTTGGGCTTGGGGTTGATGCCATCAGTGGAGCGATGAAAAAGTACGATGACAACAAACAATTCACGATTGTGCCGATCGACGGCTGCCACGCCTGAAGCGGGGGGCGGCGGAGGTGTCGTCATAGCACTCGTTGTGGCGGTGGCACAGAACGGGGTGATTGGGCAGGATGGAACGCTGCCCTGGAGGTTATCGTCCGATCTGAAGTTGTTTCGCCGCCTGACGATGGGCAAGCCCATCGTTATGGGACGCAGGACCTGGCAATCCCTGCCAAAGAAGCCGCTTGACGGGCGCGACAATATTGTCGTGACGCGCGATGCGAGTTTTGCCGCAGCTGGAGCTTATGTCGTGGCGAACCCGACCGAGGCGCTGGCTCTGGCTCGCCGGCTCGCGGCTAAGCGTGGTACGAATGAGGTTGCAGTGATCGGCGGAGCAGCGCTTTATGATGCGTTTCTTGAGGACGCTCAGCGCATTTACTGGACGTCTGTTCATGGCTGTCCCGAGGGCGATACGAGGTTCCCGGAATTTGATCTCAGCGACTGGAAAACAGTCTCCAAGGAGCCCATAGCGCTGGGACCAACAGACGAATTCTAAGCGTCCTTTATGGTCTTTGAGCGGTTAT
>JAUWFF010000168.1 GCA_030607105.1 Filomicrobium sp. | reverse complement strand
GCCCTTGAGCGCAACTTCGAGTACGACGAAGAGACCGCCGGGCGTCTCATGCAGTCGGACTACGTCGCCGTCGCGCCGTTCTGGAGCGTCGGGCGCGTGATTGACTACATGCGCGAGAGCGACGAACTGCCGGATACTTTTTCAGAGATCTTTGTCGTGGATCCGGCCTTCAAGGTGCTGGGCGAAGTGCAGCTGTCGAGACTGCTGCGCACCAAGCGACACGTACTGGTTTCAGAGATCATGAATCCCGACCGTCACCGGGTGCGGGCAACCGAAGACCAGGAAGAAGTTGCGCGCCAGTTCCGAAAGTACGACCTGATTTCGGCGCCCGTTGTCGACGAGAACGACCGGCTGGTCGGCGTCGTTACCGTCGACGATGTTGTCGATGTCATCCAGGACGAAGCTGAAGAAGACATGCTGGCGCTGGCAGGCGTCGGCGATGAGACGCTAGCCGACAGCGTCTACTGGACCGTGCGCTCACGTGCGCCGTGGCTGGTCGTCAATCTTGGGACCGCAATCCTGGCCTCGATGGTGATTCAGATGTTCGACGCGACGATCGCGCAGATGGTGGCGCTTGCCGTGCTGATGCCGATTGTCGCTTCGATGGGCGGAAACGCGGCGACGCAAACCATGACCGTCACGGTGCGGGCGCTGGCGTTGAACAAGCTGTCGCGGGTCAACGCGAGCAAGGTCATCAACCGTGAGACGGTAGTGGGCCTCGCCAACGGTCTCATCTTGTCGGCGATCACGGCGGCCGTGGCGTTCATCTGGTTCGGGTCCGGGCCATTGGCCGGCGTCATCGCCGTTGCGATGATCGTGAACTTGCTGGTGGCCGCTGTGGCCGGGATCCTGATCCCCATCGCCATCGATTGGTTCGACCTCGATCCGGCCCCCGCTTCCGGTGTCTTCGTCACCACGGTCACAGATGTAATCGGGTTCTTCGCGTTCCTCGGGCTGGCATCGATCTGGCTGTTGTGAGGGGAAGGGGCGTCACATGGGGTAGGCGCGATCATGATTAACCGGCCTGCGCATTGCAGGCCGGCTGATCATTGACTTTGTGTGCCGTGGCGGAGTTAGGCGCCGAGCGGACAGGCAACACCATCGGCCTTGGCTTTTTTTCCGCGGCGGAATGATGGATCCTTGCGCCGACGTGGGCGGCGTTTGGGTGGCCTTACTCGAGCTTGGTCTGCAACGCCAGCAACGTCGAGCAATCTGCGCCCGATCAGCTGCTCGATATCTCGAAGCAAACCAAGTTCGGAACTGTCGCACAAGGAGATCGCAGTGCCGGTCTTTCCGGCCCGTGCTGTACGCCCAATACGGTGTACATAGGCTTCTGGAACGTTCGGCAGCTCGTAGTTGATGACGTGACTCACGTCATCGACGTCAATGCCTCGCGCGGCGAGATCGGTGGCAATGAGGATCGGTGTCTTGCCGGCCTTAAAACGATTGAGGGCCTGGATACGTTGGCCTTGGCTCTTGTTGCCGTGGATAGCAACCGATGCAAGTCCTATCTGGCCCAGCTTCTTGCACAGCCGATCCGCACCGCGCTTCGTGCGCGTGAAGACGACCGCCCGCTTGACGTCGGGGTCGCGAAGAAGATCCACCAGGATGCTCAGCTTGCCTCTGTCTCCCACCGCAATAACCCGCTGGTCGATGAGCTCGATCGGACGCGCTGCCGGACTCACTGAAATCTCTTGATAATCCGTCTGGAAATCCCGCGCCAGAGCGCGCACGGGTTTCGGCATGGTCGCCGAAAACATGACCGTCTGCCGCTTTGTTCGAAGCTTAGCCATGATTCTCCGGATCGCGGGAAGGAAGCCCAGGTCGAGCATCTGATCGGCCTCGTCGAGAACGATCATGGCAGTGCGGTCAAGGCGAATAGCGCCAGAAACGAGATGGTCTTCCAGTCGGCCTGGAGTCGCGACCACGACATCGACGCCCTTTTGCAAGGACTTTATCTGGGGGCCCGGCTTAACGCCGCCGACGATCAGCGCCGTGCGCAACCTCGTATGGCGGCCAAAGCCACGTATGCTCTCAACGATCTGGCTTGCGAGTTCGCGCGTCGGCGCCAGGATGAGGGCGCGGCAATAGCCCGAGCTCGCCGGCCGCTGATCGCCCATGAGCCTGTCGAGCAGAGGCAGTACGAAGGCAGCCGTCTTTCCGGTGCCGGTTTGAGCAATGCCAAGCACGTCCGAACCGCGGCGCAGTACCGGTATGGCTTTTTTTTGAATGGGTGTGGGGGTGGTGAAGCCTTCCGCCGTTACGGCGCTAAGGATGGGCTCGGCGAGGCCGAGTTCGTCAAATTGGGTCAAGTAGTCACTTTCATAGCCTCGCTTGCGCCCGTCACGTCGCGTGTGCGGGAACAAGACAAGTGGAGTGGTATCGGGGAAGCTTGCGTAGATCAGCTGCCTGGTTCATGCGTCCCGGACGCGTTCACAACACGATGTCGATCACGGGACCCTCGTTCGTCACCAGCCGCCGCGAAAGGCTTAATCGCTGTCTACGCGCGTAGGCTGTTAGGCTGCGTAGACCACAAATGTGGCATAAGAGCAAACGAATTCGATTTCGAGGCGACACCCGCCTCTGGCGGGGGCCGGACAGCGAAGACCAATGCAGGATAACTCCGATACACTAGATGACCGTTTCAGAATTGCTCGAAGCACTCGGAGAAACTCCTCGCGGTTCGAAGACTCGTAATGCCCACGAGGCGGCGTCGCGGAGCCGCCGCCAAGACTCCGGCTTCATGGAGGACTTCCAATTCGTGAAGGCTATCCTGTGTCTCGTCGGCAACCTTGTCCCAACCGGTATGAAAATGGTCAATCGCCGCTTGTTCCTCAACCGTGAAAACCGGCTCGGTGAATGTCGGCCGGCGTTGCTCATTGACCCAATCATTCCATTCGCAAATCACCTCGGCAGGCACGTGCGAGATCGGCACGTTTTTTGATGCTCCAACTGAGCGGCAAAGTCGGAAGCGACCACCAGGTATTCGATGATGCGATTTCGAATCCGCTGGGCGATCAACTACTGCGAGGGTTGCTCTGGCGTTTCTGTCTTGACCAGACCTTCGATGACTGCGCAACAGCCGGCCGGGCCGGACCGCTCTCACCAGAGGGGCTGCAGCGTCACAGCCCAATAGCGTTGTAGGCCTCAGTAATGCGCCTGAGGGCGATGGTGTAGGCGGCGGTTCGCATATCGAGTTCTTCGCCATTTGTCCATCGCGCGTCCGCAATCTCCCGGTAGGCGCCGCGCATCATTTCATCAAGGCCGGACCGAACGAGATCGATCTCGCGCGCCCCAGATAGAAACGCACGCGCGTTCTCCGATGGAAACTGCATCCCTGTCATCGCTTCAAGGGAATGCGCCAACATCCGATGGCTTGTTTCGTGGTGCCGGCGTTCCATCAATCCGAACGGGATGTGGGTCAGATTCTTGACCCATTCAAAATAGCTGACGATGACACCGCCGGCGTTGACGTACAGATCCGGGAGGACGGCGACGCCGCGCGACCTGAGAATTCGATCGGCCTCAAACGTCGTCGGGCCGTTGGCAGCTTCAGCGATGAGTTTTGCCTGAATGCGCTTGGCGTTTTCGGAGTTGATCACACCTTCCGTCGCCGCCGGTACCAGGATATCGCAGTCCCGCATCAGAAGACTGGCGCCGTCGTCGATGACGTCTGCGCCTGGGTACCCCTTCGCGCTATGATTGTCCTGCAGGTAACGCTTTAGATCTTCGATTTCGATGCCTTGTTCGGCATAGAGGCCGCCGTCGTGCTCGATGACAGCGATGATCTTGCATCCGTCTTCCTCGCTTAGAAACTTGGCGGCGTGATAACCGACATTTCCAAGACCCTGGACGATGACGCGCTTGCCAGCGGGCCCCGGCGTCAGCCCGGCTCTGGCGACATCATCGTCGTGCCTGAAAAACTCGCGGATAGCGAATTGAACGCCTCGGCCCGTTGCTTCGATCCGCCCCTCGATTCCCCCGGCCGCGAGGGGTTTGCCGGTCACGCACGCAAAGGCATTGATGTCGCTGGGTGACCATCTTCGGTACTCATCAGTCATCCAGACCATGGTGAGTTCATTTGTTCCCATGTCGGGCGCAGGGACGTTCTGGCTGGGGGCGAGGAAATTGTGGCGGGCCAGTTCCTGGGTGAAGCGGCGCGTGATCTTTTCAAGTTCCTCGCGGCTCCAGCTCATGGGATCGATCTTGAGCGCACCTTTGGAACCGCCGAAGGGAAGCCCCATGAGGGCGCACTTGTATGTCATCAGCGCTGCTAGCGCTTCGACCTCATCCTGATCGGCGTGAGGGGAGAACCGGATCCCGCCCTTCGCCGGGCTGACGTGCGTGCTGTGTACCGCCCGCCAGCCGCTGAATGTCTCCATTCGACCGCGCAACCTGACCCCGAAGCGGACCACATAGGTCGCGTTGCAGACCCGGATCTTTTCAGACAACCCATCCTGCATCGGCACATGGGCTGCCGCCGTTTCGAACTGGCGGTCAACGTCACGCAGAAAGGACCATCCGGTCATTGTTTTGCTTCTCCCGGGCCCGCTTCAAGCACATTTGGGCCTCCAGCGCCCTTACCTCG
>JAUWFF010000298.1 GCA_030607105.1 Filomicrobium sp. | reverse complement strand
GTTACGAAATCGGCTCCTTCAGACGGAATGCCGGGCGCCCATCACGCAGCGTAACTGGACATGACAAATACGCTGATTAAGTCCTGGAATATGCTTGAATGACTCTTGATGTCTTGCGCGCCGTGATTGTAGCGCACGAGTCCGATACGCATCGTCGTCATGCGTCCGCCGATGATCGCTGTCCGACCCGAAATGACCTTGCTATCTAAACAAGACAGTTGGATGCTCCTTAACCGTCTGCGCATATATCATCGTTGGTATTCAGCAAAAAAGTCGCGCAGTATATTTAGTCCGCCAAAAGACAAAATGCTAATATAACGCTGGGCACGAGCATATAGTCCGCAAAGCAAGCCCGGTTATTTAAAGCAGTGCTGACGATTCCTTCGATCAATTGCCAGGAAATGAACCTCTCAACACCCAAATTTTGTTGAGAGGTTCGAACTGGCTTTGTCGCCAGCTTGAATTGTAGGCCTGGCAGATCCCCGATCAGCCGGACCCGGATGTTCCGCTTAGCGCGGCAAGACCAGCCACAGATCAAGATCAAGGATCACGTTTTCTTGATACTTGCCATCGGCGTCTTGAAGCGGATGGGCTGCACAGTCTTGGTCCTTGGTCGCGACAAGCCGAACACGCAAGGCGCCAATGTCAGTGCGGCCCGGAATCTCTGCGCGCTCAAGCACTTGCGACCAGGCATATACGGTATCGCCGGCAAACAGAGGTGCGACGTGGCGGCCGCCGTTGATGGCGGCGATGTGGAAAGCATTGGCCAGTCCGTTGAAAGACAGGGCGCGTGCTACGGAGATGACGACGCCGCCGTAAATCAAGCGGCGACCGAACCGACCCTGAGATTCTGCGTGCTGATTGAAATGCACCTTAGCGGTGTTTTGGAACAAGCGAGTGGCTATCTGGTGCTCGGCTTCCTCAACCGTCATGCCATCCACGTGGTCGATTTTCTCGCCGATTTCATAGTCCGCCCAGCGATGGGGGCTTCCAGCGAGGTCGAAATCGTATTTCAAAATATCGATGTTGGGTACGGCTGCCGCCAGCTCCTGAGGATCCACGCGATCAGGCAACTCCGGTACCACCGGTTCCGGGGCGGGCGCGCTAGGATCACGTTTTCGCACCATCACCCAGCGGGTGTACTCCAGGACTTTCTCGCCTGTCTCGCTGTGCCCGGTGGAGCGGACGTAGACCGTGCCTGTCTTGCGGTTGGAGTTTTCCTTGACGCCAATGACTTCGGATACCGTCGAAAGGGTTGTGCCGGGGAAGACCGGCTGCAGAAAACGGCATGAGGCGTATCCGAGATTGGCGACGGCGTTGAGAGAAACGTCGGGCACCGTTTTTCCGAATACCGTGTGGAAGACCAACATGTCATCAAGCGGACTGTCGGGGTATCCGAGCGCGCGGGCAAAGGCGGCGGAGGATTGGACGGCGAACCGTGGTCCGAAGAGGCCCATGTAAAGTGCGCCGTCGCCTCGGGTGACCGTACGGGGTGTGGCGTGGCGAATGATCTGTCCGGGAGCGAAATCCTCAAAGAAGTTGCCCGGATTGGTTTTCGTGACAGCCATAATCGCTTTTCTTATCCCTCTATCTGATCTCGCTCGACTTGTCCGATCAGGCGCTCATATCCGCGATCGCTTCGGCAATCGCCACCGTCCGCTCGGACATTTGCAGGTGGAGCCTTTCAACCATTTTTCCGTCGACTGTGATGACGCCTTTTGCCGCGTTTTCCGGCTGGCCAAACGCCGAAATGATCTTGCGCGACCAGGCCACCTCTTCTTCAGACGGCGAGAAGATCTCATTCGTTATGTCAACCTGTGCGGGGTGGATCAGGGTCTTGCCATCCATACCGAGCGTGCGGCCGTGCTCGCATTCGCGGCGCAAGCCTTCCATGTCGCGGAATTCGTTGTAAACGCCATCCAGAACGTCGAGGCCGTAGGCGCGGGCTGCGACGATGGTCATGGCAAGCCAGGGTACGACCGCGAAACGATCCTCATAGGCGCGGGCGTGAGATTCCTTGATGAGATCATTGGTCCCCATGACAAGGCAGGTGAGGCGGTGTTCGCGTTCAATGCCAGCCATGGCGATCTCGCGGACGTTGAGAATCGACATCGGCGTTTCCATCATCGCCCATAGCATTGTCTTGTCGGGCGCATGGTAGGCGGTGACAACCTTGGCTGCCGAGATTATATCGCCGGGGCGGCCAACCTTGGGAACCAGGATCGCATCCGGCCCTGCTTCGGAGGCGGCCTTGAGGTCATCGGCTCCCCATGGCGTCTCCAAGGCGTTGACACGTATGATGAGTTCGCGCTTGCCGTAGCCACCGTTCCTGACCGCCGCACAGACTTTCTCGCGCGCCTCCATCTTGGCATCTGGCGCCACCGCATCTTCCAGATCGAGGATCAGGGAGTCGGCGGGGATCGTCTTCGCCTTCTCCAAAGCGCGGTCGTTGGAACCGGGCATATAGAGAACGCTGCGGCGCGGGCGGACATCCATGCGGTGCTCCTTCTTGAGTGGGGATTGCTTTTGTCGAGATCCAGGCGCGGGTCCCGGATCAGTCGGCGCTTTGTTGCGGCGCGAGATTAATCGAGGTGCCAAGAAACGCAAACCAACAAAGGGCGCATGGACAGCGCCGCAAGGGATATGACCAACCGGCCTTGCAATTTCAGGGATTTGGCGGCCTCATTCGTCGAACCGGCGAAGGATATTGTGCGCTAATGGCCCGCATTCTTGCGATTTCATCTTATGTTGCTTACGGCCACGTTGGCCTTGGTGCTATCGTTCCGGCGCTGCAGGCGTTGGGTCATCAGGTGATTGCCTTGCCGACGGTCGTGCTGTCGAACCACAATGGCTATCAAAACGTTGGCGGCTTAGATGTTCCGATTGAGAGCTTCGAGGCGATGACGAACGCGCTTGAAGCCAATGGCTGGCTCGAGAACATCGATGGTGTCATCACGGGCTACCTGCCGGGTGCCGACTTCGTTGAGGGCGTAAAAAACGGCGTCCCGCGGCTTCGCGATAGCAACAGCGAGCTCATCTATCTGTGTGACCCCGTGATCGGGGATGATCCGAGGGGACTGTATGTCGCCGAGGATCTTGCCGCGGCGGTTCGCTCGGAGCTGGTACCGATCGCTGATATCGTGACGCCTAATCGATTTGAGCTTTCGTGGCTGACCGGTGCGCACGTCTCTGATCCTGAGCAAGCCGGAGTGGCTGCTGAAGGTCTTGGTGAAGCTGTCGCGATTGCCACGTCGGTGCCAGCGGGCGAGGGGCTCATCGCCAACGTTTTGTGCAATGAAGAGGCGGCCAGTGCAGTGACCGGCCGCCGTGACGCAGTGCCCCATGGCACCGGGGATCTTTTCGCTGCCTTGCTGCTTGGGCATTTGCTGGCGGGCCTAGACACAACGGAGGCC
>JAUWFF010000096.1 GCA_030607105.1 Filomicrobium sp. | reverse complement strand
GTTGGGGGCGTTCCTCTGTTGCCCCTTGGGGCCCTCTTACGTCGGGATCTGCGAGCCGACGCACTGCTGCGACGGGGCGTACTGCGGGCAGTGTAATTGATCACTGCCGCCCTGACGTTCTGATCGTATTCATATGCGTCTGGCACGTTGGCTGGCATGTCACCAGTGGCCTTCAGCCGCCGGCGCAACGTGAGAACATTCTCGTCGCTGTTACCTAGCCGGAGCGAAATACGTCTGGGTAGCGTCGGCCAGCCGCCGGCCCGCGCGATCCGTTCATAAGACTGGATCGCTGCGCTGAGCTGCTGGACCGTTTGCTGACTGACGAAAACATTGGTCGTCGGCGGTGGTGGTAATCGGCTGCGGGAAGCTGCCGCGACACTGTGCAACCCCACAGTGAAAACCAATACTCCCAAACCCCAATAAACCGAGCGTATCCGTCTCAACATCACACAAAAACCTAACGCTGTTTTTCAACTCAGGCGACGTCACTCACCACATCGGCGGTGCATATAACAACCCGCCGCGCTTCCATAGTGCATTCATTCCCCGCTCCATGCCGATCGGGCTCGACTTGCCAATGTTGGCCTCGAAAACTTCGCCGTAGTTTCCAACCCCGCCGATGACCCGACGTAGCCAGTCGTCCGCCAGACCAAGCTTCTTGCCACTGCGGCCCGCCCCTTCGACGAGACGCTTCATATCGCCGTCAAGGACCGCCTCCCCACTGGCTTTTTCGCGTGTCAGCCGCACCTCCTCGGCATTGATCAGCCCCGCCAGTGTCCAACGGACAATCTCGATCCAAGCGCGATCGTCCTGGCGCACGACCGGACCCAATGGCTCCTTGGAAATCGTTTCAGGAAGCATCTCGTGTGTGTCGGGAGTATTAAGACCAGCCCGTTCAGACAAGAGTGCGGATCGGTCTGCCGTGTAGGCATCACACGCTCCGGCTTCATAGGCTGCAAGCAGTTCCGCCTTATGGGGGAACACGATCTTCTCAGCGTTGATTTCAAGGTTCTTGAGATAGTAGTCGAGATTTGCTTCGCTCGTCGTGCCGGACTGCACGCAGACCTTCAGTCCATCGAGCTGCTGGGCCGACACAAGTCCGCGATCATGACGGGTGAGAAAGCCCTGACCGTCAAAGTAGGATACGCCGACGAACTCCACGCCAAGATCCACCACACGGCTCATGGTCCAGGTCGTGTTGCGAGATAAGAGGTCGATCCGGCCTTGCTGCAAGGCTGGAAAGCGTTCTTCTGCATGAAGCGGGACGAAGTTCACCTTGTCCGGGCTTCCAAGGGCGGCAACGGCGACCGCCCGGCAGAAGTCCACATCGATGCCCTGCCATTCCCCAACGCCACTGAGCGCCGAAAATCCAAGCAGCTCCGTGTTGACGCCGCAGTTCAGCTTGCCGCGCTCCTGAACCTTCTGAAGAGTGTTCTGCTTCGGTTCGGTGTCTGCCGCGGCCTTTTCCGCAGGTGGCTTGGGTTGCACGGCCTCAGCGGTCTGTTGCGGGACAGCCGACTTGTCGGAGACAGTGCCGCCCTCGTCGAGAGCGGTCTCTTTGTTCATGTTGGCAAGCGAATTTGCGTCGGAGGACGGTTTCGTATCGGTCGACTGCTCCGCGGCCGATGCTGGCACGGCGTCGGCCAATTGCTCCGACGCTACCGCTTCTTTAGCCGCGGCCGGTTGTTTGGATGCATCCGTCGAACCTCCAGGGCTCTCGGTTGAGCCCGCGTCACCTTCCGATCCGGCATCACCTCCATCGCTAGCGGCCAGCTGTGTCCGCGGTGCTTTCTCCGGAGGAGGTACGGGGCCCTTCGGCGCGTAGCTTGGAACCACGTAAGCCTCGCTGTCGTCTTCGTAGTACTCATCCTCAGGACGTCGACCGCAATTGTCCTCGTCAACATTCGTGAAGTGCCCCGCCGCATCTCCCCTCTTCTGGCAGGAACACGGTCCATCAGGTCCTTCGCGGAAAGCGCACAGCCGGTATTCCGCCGCCTGTAGCTCGGCGCTCCAGAAGCACACGAGTAAAAAGCTCAATGCGGCAGCTACTCCAGCAGAAAACAATCGAGACGGATGAATGCGCACGCGCCGATCATCCGACAATCCAACATTCACACTGTGCACTTTCCCCTCTCCCGGGCGCCTGGCCCTCAAATGTCGTAATCAACCATATGAAGTCAGAGCTTGAACGAGCTGGCTGCTGTCTCCCAGGCGGCCCCGCCATCGCGCATTAAACTTCGCCGATAGCTCATTAGCGGCTCTTGCAGCCTCGGGCAATAATCGCTCCTGACTTATCACCCAGGTCGGCTCTCCAAACCGACAGTCCGCGTGATAAGCCGAGTGATGGGCTAGGCCGAGGCTGCCAGGAGACATCCTTAGGCACGCGCTTCTTGCAAACAGGGCTGGAAGAAGCCGCGCCGCCTAACACCATTTTATTTGCGCTATGCGTAAACGAGCCAAGAATAAGGCGATTTGGTCATGTTTAGGCTCACATTTGAGCGTACACACAAAACAATCATGCCTCACAGAACAGTCGACGGACGGCCGCGGATGGAACGCCGCGGGGCGCCATCTCAAGTCCGCGTTCAGGCCACTGCGCAATGTCGACGCTGATGACAGATACCGGAGCAAGCAGGACTATTAAAACAAAATTTGGTTCTCGCGGCCGGCCTCCTTGGAGCCCTATCCCTAACCGCCCCGATCGGACACACCCGCGGCGATGGCGGATGGCACGCAGGCTATGGCCAAGCCTATGGTCATGGGAATTCGTGGCGCCACGGCCGGAGAGCATTGCGGAAACTACGCCGGGTTGATGCCGACGAGGACGGCAAGGTGACGCTCGAAGAATTCGTCATCCGGTCCCGGACGCGTTTTCTGGAGCTGGATGCCGACGGCAATGCAGAGCTGTCAGCCGAAGAACTAACGAAGCCGATGCGGGAGCAGGCCGACTACAAAGTTCGCCGTCTAATGAAAACCTACGATGCCGACAGCGACGGCAAGATCACACAGGATGAATTTGCCGCCAAGTCCCGCAAGCGCTTTGCTACGCGCGATTTCAACGGCGATGGCAAGATAAGCGATGACGAACTTCCCCCGCGTCGTCAGAAGAACAAAAGCAAGCATTACGGAGGTGATGCATCCGCCCCAGGCGATGCAGCCTCAGCCGCTCAGCACGGAAAGGGTCCAAAGCATGCAGGGCAATATCGTGGTGGTCGCCATGGCAAATACGGTCGCGGTCAACGACACCAAGTCCGCAGTATTGAAAAAGTGTTGGAATATAGCGGCAGGAGATTCGCCAGATACGACACCAATGCCGACGGCGTTATCGAAGCCTCAGAGATTTTAGACAGAGGCAGGGAGCGCCGCGTGTACTACCAGCGTCGCCGGCTGCACGTCCTCGATGCCAACAAGGATGGCACCATTTCCAGTGACGAATTCCTGGCGGGACCGAAAGAGCGCTTCGCCGTGATGGACCTGGATGATGATGGCGCGATAACCGCCGATGATCTTCCGCCACGAATGGCGCGCCGTTGGAAGGTAAAGACGAGCAAGTAAAACGAACGCCCGTTTCATTGCCCAGGCAGACCTTGAAACCGCCGAGTTTTTTGACGGCGGTTCTCAACTTGTCACAACAGCGCCGGCGCAATAGGTCTAGTGCGGCACGAATTTATATGGTGCCAAAAATTGCAACGGCGGCTCCAAAAGACCAAGAGGTCACAGCTGTGCAATTTCCAGGAGGCAAAGCACCAGCAAGGCTAGCGCAAGTAGCGCGAGGATCAGCCGGCCTCTTTGCGTGTTACCAGCCGCGTCAAGCGCCAGTAGTATCAGGATAACCGCCGCCGCGACAGCGTTGATAATGCTGCATCCGGCCATGCCGAGACCGTGCTCGCCTGTCGCGCCTTCGATGTAGGTTGCGCCCGCAAAACCGACAAGAACAGCGCCAAGCAGCCGGGGCCAAAGCCCGGTTTGAGGCTTGGGTAAGCCGAAGACACGGCACCCCGTCAGCGGCAACAAGAGAAGAACCAGCCCGCCAGAGAGTTTCAGGACCGTTTCGATGAAAAGCAGCTGCTGCACGCTTGAGTTTCCAACATTGCGGTCAACTGCAACGCGTCTATACCACCAAGCCTATTTGGACGTTTCTTCTCGTTGTTTTTCCCACCAGTCGTCAGAGCCAAATCCCGGCCCTTTCTCAACGACATCCTGCTCGAAGAAGCCACCAAACACGCCGACTTCTTTCTCTACCTTCATGGGTGGCGGAGCGTAATCTCCCGTCAGCGCTTTGTTGAGCGCTGTTTTGATCACGTAGGTTCTCTTGGAGCTGCAATAGTTGGGGTCTTGTCCTGCGGCACTAAGAACACCGCGGTAGCCAGAGTCATAAATCTTCTCGATCTTCGCAAGATCCGCGACGGCAGTTCCACCTGACGCTTCAGCGGCAAGATAGTTTGTCCGCAACGCCGCAGCGTCAAAGTTAAAGCCGCATTTGGTTGCTCGCCCAGAGACCGATCCCACATGCAGTGCGCGCCCGGTCGGTGTATTGTTATTGGGGGGAGCTTTGGCCGTACTTGCTGAATTGCCACCGATCAGTGCACCAGTCGACAGCCCGCCGTCCGAGGAACAGGCAGCAGCTGATGCTGCAACCACCCCGATTAGAGCGAAGCGCAGAAACGAACCCAAAGCCATCATCGCAAGGTCCCGAAATCAGAATCAAAAGTGTTTACGAGCATTGCCCCAGGTCGCCCCCCTGGTCAATCTACATGCTCATGCAAGTGCCCAGACAAATCCGTCAAGACCAAGGCTTTTCCACCGCATAAAGTGCACCCCTAGCGCCTCAATTCAAGCACCGCCCGGTCCAAGCCCTCAATCGTCAACGGAAACATCCGATCAGCCATCAGCTGTTGCATGATCTCGATCGAATGTGTCCAGTTCCATTGGTTCTCCGGTACCGGGTTGAGCCATACACAGTGCGAATAAATATCGGTCAGTCTCTGCATCCAGACGGAGCCGGGTTCCGGATTCATGTGCTCCACCGAGCCGCCGGGTACCATGATTTCATAAGGGCTCATCGACGCGTCGCCGATGAAGATGACCTTGTAGTCCGGCGGATAGGTATGCAGCACGTCACTGGTCGGCACCTTTTCCTGACGCCGCCGGGCATTATCACGCCAGACGCTCTCATACAGGCAGTTGTGGAAGTAGTAATACTCAAGATGCTTGAATTCGCAGCGCGCGGCCGAAAACAGCTCCTCGGCAGCCTTGACATGCCAGTCCATCGAGCCGCCGACGTCGAAGAACATCAAAACCTTGATGGAGTTCCGACGCTCCGGTCGCATCTGGATATCCAGATAGCCGCGATTGGCCGTGGAGCGTATTGTCTGGTCGAGATCAAACTCCTCAGCCGCGCCCTCCCGAGCCAGCTTTCGCAGTTTTCGCAACGCCACTCTCAGATTGCGCGTTCCGACCTCGACCCCATCATCAAGATCGCGAAATTCCCGCTTATCCCAGACCTTAATGGCACGCCTGTGCCTGCTCTCATGCTGCCCAATGCGAACGCCGGCTGGATTGTAGCCGTAGGCGCCGAAAGGGGAGGTGCCGCCGGTCCCAATCCATTTGCTCCCTCCCTGGTGCCGGCCCTGCTGCTCCCGCAGCCGCTCGCGCAGCGCCTCCATAATCTTGTCCCAGCCGCCAAGCTCCTGGATCCTTGCCATGTCCTCTTCTGACAGGTGCAATTCCGAGGCCGCCTTCAGCCACTCAAGCGGGACCTCAGCCTGCGCCTCTGCCGCCTCGCCAACTTCGGTCAGCCCCTTAAACACGCAGCTGAACACTTGATCGAAGCGGTCGAGATAACGTTCATCCTTCACCAGCGCCGCGCGCGCCAGGTAATAGAACTCTTCAACACGGTGGCCGGCCACGCCGCTCTGCAACGCCTCGAGAAGCGTCAGATACTCACGCAGGCTTACTGGCAGCTTAGC
>JAUWFF010000373.1 GCA_030607105.1 Filomicrobium sp. | reverse complement strand
CGGCATCCGGCGCGATGGCTCCTGCTGAACCGCGGGGGTAGCGAGTGCGGGGGTGCCTGCTTCGATGGTGACACCCTCAGGGGATCGCCACAGAGTTGAATTGTTTTCCGGTACAGCTTTGCCCTGGACGGGTGGAGGTTGTGGAGCTGGGTTCCAAGTCGCCGTATCGGATGGACCTAGTGCACCGTTCGCCGCCTGTGGAGCGGGAGCAGACGGCGTAGCGCACGCCGTGGGGAGCGGTGGAAACGGTTCGTGAGTCTTGGCTCGGCCGCCGGCTGGCGGGCTCAGATTTTGGGGCACTGGAGGCGGTGTGGGAGGCCTTGGCGGCAGTGCCGGCCTTTGCGCCAACTCGCCGGCGAGATTGGGTTGTTTTGCAACGCTGAAGCCATCACCGGGGGATGCGCTTTCCGGCAGGTTAGCGTTGGCCATGCCTGATGCCACGATCGACACGCGGACACATTCGTCTAGCTTATCATCAAACGTCGCGCCGACGATTATGTTGGCCTCTGGGTCGACTTCCTTGCGCACGCGTGAAGCGGCTTCATCGACTTCATAGAGTGTCAGATTCGGGCCGCCGGTAATTGACAGCAGAAGACCGCGAGCTCCCTGCAGCGAAACATCATCGAGTAGCGGGTTCGCAATGGCCTCCTCGGCGGCAAGAATCGCCCGACGCTCGCCTGAGGCTTCACCGGTCCCCATCATGGCAGTGCCCATGTTGCTCATGATGGCGCGAACGTCCGCGAAATCGAGGTTTATTAGGCCTTCCTTGACGATAAGATCAACGATGCAGGCGACACCAGAGTAGAGCACCTGGTCGGCGCGCAAGAAGGCTTCCGCGAAAGTCGTTTTCTCGTTAGCGACGCGGAATAGGTTCTGGTTGGGAATGGCGATGAGAGTGTCGACGTTGTCGCGCAGCTCCTTGAGTCCGTTTTCCGCCATGCGCATACGGCGGCTGCCTTCAAACTGAAACGGCTTGGTCACCACGCCAACGGTAAGAATGCCCATTTCGCGGGAAGCCCGCGCAATTACCGAAATGGCTCCGGTACCTGTTCCGCCGCCCATCCCGGCGGCGAGAAAGACCATATGAGATCCTGATATCTGCGATTTGATTTCGTCGATTGCTTCTTCGGCAGCGGCCGAGCCGATATCGGGATTGGCTCCGGCTCCAAGGCCCTCGGTTAGATTTATTCCGAGCTGGATGCGATGCTCCGCGCCGGAAGCTTCCAATGTTTGTGCATCGGTGTTGGCGGCAACGAATTCGATGCCGGTTAGTCCGGCGGCGATCATGTTGTTGATCGCGTTACAGCCCGCTCCGCCGACGCCGATCACGGTCAGTCGCGGTTTCAAATCGGTGAGCTGTGGCAGTTCCAACTTGATATTCATTGCGTCCCCACATCGCTGACCGGCGATTGCCGGTTAAACGCACAACTGGGACTGCCTTTTGGCACAAAATTCGCTCGAACTTTGTGATCGAGGCAGCAAAGGACGCATTACAAACCTGTCATTAGCCACTGACCAACCCGTCCCAAATAGCCCTGGGGCGGAATTTCATTGCTCTCGATCCGCATTGATACGCTTGCGGGGGAGAGGCCTGTGGCTACCATTCCGACGGCTGTCGAAAACGCCGGGCCGGAAAGTGATTGCGGCAAATCGAACGCTGCCGCCGGCCTGGCGATCCGAACTGAGCGAGACAGACGGTTGGCCATGAATTCGGCCATTCCGACAAGTTCCGAACCGCCGCCGGTCAAAATGATCTTGTCTCCGACATACTCACTCACCCCGCTGCGATCGAGCCTCTCGACGATCAGCGATGCTATCATCGCGGCCCGGTGAGAGATGATCTCGGCGAGGTCAGCCTTATTCGACTGGTGCAGACCGGCATCCTCATCTCCGGCGAGCGGGTATGAGAACGTCTCGTGCGAATCGGACTGCGCCGGAACAAGTGTGCCATAAAGAGCTTTGATTCGCTCGGCTTCTGCAAATGGTGTCTGCAGACCGCGTGCAATATCGTAGGTAATATGGTCGGCTCCGACGGGGATGACGTCGGCGTGGACAAATCGTCCGTCAGAGAACATGGCGATTTTCACCGTGCCGCCGCCGATATCGATTGCGGTGACGCCAAGGCGACGTTCCTCCTCGCTGGTGGTAGCCATGGCGCTTGTGTAGGGAGCTACGACCAGGCTCCCAAGGCGCAGGAAGCACTTGTCGGCGAGGATGGCGAGATTGCGAAGCGGGGCGTCGTCGGCGGTGACCGCATGCAGATCGGCGGTCAGTCGACGGGCGGCCATTCCGCGCGGGTGGTGCGAGCCGGGCTGTCCATCTAGCCGATAGCTCAATTCGTTCATGTGGACGAGCCTTCGACCGTCGCGGGTCGCATATGACTGTCCGCCTCTCAGGCAGCGGGATATGTCGTCTTGTGATACGACCCCGGTCGCGATTTCCGCATTCGCCGCGAAAATCTGGGAGCGCAGGCGACCGCAGGAGAAGGCAACGCTGATTGTTTCAAGTGTTTGCCCGCTCATGCGCTCGGCCTGACTGACGCAGGACCTAATGGCAGTCGCGGCTTCCTCGAAGTCGGTGACTACGCCTGCCTTCACTCCACGCGAGCGCACGCATGAGGCGCCGACGATTTCAGCGCCAACCAGCGGGCGCTTGCTTGACCGTTCCGGTTGAACAATCAGGCAGACGTTCTTTGATGAGCCGATATCGAGAAACCCGGCTAGGTTGCCGGATCTTCGCGACTGATTTTCGTTATTGAGCACGCGTCACCATCCAATGGTATAAATTCCAC